>NZ_RAWC01000055.1:0-43818 GCF_003611685.1 Corallococcus sp. CA049B
ACCGAGATCTACACTTATGCGATCGTCGGCAGCGTCAGATGTGTATAAGGGACAGCCCCGACCCCGCCGGTATGGCCCGGGCGGTCCGCGACTTCCTCACCGCCGCGGGGCTCGACCTCCAGGACGTGAACCTGGTGGACACGCCCACGCGCGTGGCCGACGTGTGGGCGAACGGCTTCCTCGACGGCTACGGCCGCACGCCCGAGGAGGCGCTCGGGAAGACCTACCCCGCGCCCGCGGACTCCTCCGGCGAATTGGTGGTCGTGACGGACCTGCGCTTCCACTCCATGTGCCCGCACCACCTCCTGCCCTTCACCGGCCGCGCGCACGTGGCCTATGTGCCGGGCTCGCGCGTGGTGGGCTTCGGGCGCATCGGCGCGCTGGTGGACCTCTTCGCGCACCGGCTCATCCTCCAGGAGGACCTGGCGCGGCAGGTGGCGCGCTCGCTCGCCCGGGTGCTCGACAGTCCCGCCACCGCCTGCATCCTGGAGGCGGAGCAGGCGTGTCTGCGGCTGCGGGCCGACCACCAGCGCGACGCCGTCACCCACGCGGAGGCCTATGAAGGGCGCCTGCGCCGCGACGGCCCCCTGCGCCGCGAGCTGTGGGCCCGGCTGGGGGCTCGCACGGGAGCGGGCCGATGAACCCCGCCTCCCAGACCTTCGAGCGGGTGGCGCCCGAGCGCGTGGCGAAGGTGCTGGAGGCCCTGACAACCGTGCTGTCCCAGGGCCAGGTGAAGCGCGACGAGGCCACGCTCGACGCCTACGCGCGCGACGAGTCCGACAGCGGCGTGTACCGGCCCGACGCCGTCCTCCTGCCGGAGACCACCGCGCAGGTGTCCGCCATCTTCAAGGCGTGCCAGGCGCACGGCGTGCCCTTCACCCCCTGCGGCGCGCGCAGCGGCAAGAGCGGCGGCTCGCTGCCCCTGAAGGGCGGCATGGCGGTCAGCCTGGAGCGCATGAACAAAATCCGCTCCATCTCCAGGGAGGACCTCACCGCGGTGGTGGAGCCCGGCGTGGTGACGGGCGACCTGATGAAGGCCGTGGAGGCGCAGGGGCTCTTCTATCCGCCGGATCCGAACTCCTGGGAGTTCTGCACGCTGGGCGGCAACGTGGCGGAGAACGCCGGCGGCCCGCGCGCCCTGAAGTACGGCGTCACGCGCGACTACGTCATCGGCCTGGAGTGGGTGATGCCGGACGGCGAGGTGCTGCGCGTGGGCCGGCGCACCATCAAGGGCGTGGCCGGCTATGACCTGGTGGGGCTCTTCGTGGGCTCCGAGGGCACGCTCGGCGTGGCCACCGAGATCACGGTGCAGCTGATTCCACTGCCCCGCCAGGTGATGACCGCGCTGGTGGTGTTCCCCTCCGTGCTGGACGCGGCGCGAGGCGTCTCCGCGGTGCTCGCCGCCGGCCTCCTGCCGCGCTGCCTGGAGCTCATCGACGAGGTCGCCGTCCAGGCCATCGTGCACCGGGGCAGCTTCCAGTTCCCCCCAGGCGCGGGCGCCGCCCTCATCGCCGAGGTCGACGGCAACACTGCCGAGGGCGTCTTCGCGGAGCTCCAACTGTTGGGGGATATCTGCAATCAGCACGGGGCCACCCAGACCCTGGTGGCCCAGGACGACAGCCAGCGCGAGAAGCTGTGGGCGGCGCGGCGGGTGATCTCCCCGGCCCTGCGCGCGCTCAAGCCCGCCAAGATTTCCGAGGACATCGTGGTGCCCCGCTCGAAAATTCCCGAAATCATCGAGCGGCTGAAGAAAATGGGCGAGGAGCTGGGGCTCACCGTGGCCACGTATGGCCATGCGGGCGACGGCAACCTGCACGCCAACATCCTGTACGAAGGTGCCAGCCAGCGCCCCCTCGTGGACGAGGCGCTGCGCCGCATGCTGATGCTCACCGTGGAGCTGGGGGGCACCATCACCGGTGAGCACGGCGTGGGGCACGCGAAGCGGGAATATCTGGCGCTGGAGCAGGCGCCCGCGCTGCTGGAACTGCAGCGCCGCCTGAAGGCCTTTTTCGATCCATCAGGTCTGCTCAATCCCGAGAAAATCTTCCCCGCGCTCAAGCGTTGAAGACTTCGTGACCGGAAACGTAGGTGCTGTCCCACCCGTCGCGTCGCGCGCTGCCAAGGGCCCGGAAGTGCGAGTGCGTGACGGGCTTTTGACAAGGGTGAGAGGGCAAAACGCCCTTCTTGGAAGGAATGAGAAACCCTTTCCGCCGTTGCGCGTCCTAGTGACAGATGGACGCGGTTCGTCGGGGGATTCATCGCGTCCGGCAGTTACGAACGGAAGGACGGGAAATCATGGCCAACTCGACGAAGTACGCGGCAGAGGGCCTTTCGCATTACCTGCGTCACCTGGGCGGCCACCAGCAGCTCACGCGTGAACAGGAGTACGAGCTGGCCCGCCAGGCCCGCAAGGGTGACGAGAGCGCCCGACAGACGCTCGCCAGCTCCAACCTCGCTTTCGTGGTCGCCGTGGCGAAGAAGTTCGCCAACCGCGGGGCCCGCCTGGACGACCTCATCCAGGAAGGCAACGTCGGCCTCATGAAGGCCATCGAGCACTTCGACCCGAAGAAGAACGTGCGCTTCGCCACCTATGCCGTGTGGTGGATCCGCGCCTACATCACCCGCTACCTGAAGGACAACCGCAGCCAGGTGCGCGGCGGCGAGGCGGAGCGCGGCAGCATGGTGGACTTCTCGCTGGACGCCACCATCGACGAGGAGGGCGAGACGACCTTCCTCGACCGGCTGGAGGACGGCGGTCCCTCCCCGCAGGAGACGTTCCTCTCCCGCGAGCAGGACACCGAAATCCAGGACGCCCTGTCCAAGGTGCGCAAGCGCATTGGCGACCTGGGCTGGGACATCCTCCAGGAGCGCCTCACGCAGGACAAGCCGCTGACGCTGGAGGAGCTGGGCCAGCGCTGGGGCGTGTCGCGCGAGCGCGTGCGCCAGGTGGAGCTGAAGACGAAGAACTTCCTGGAGCGCTACCTCATCGCGTTCAACGAGAACGAGGAGCACACCGCCACCGCCGACGCGGCCTGAAGCGGAAGCGGAAAAGCAGCATCTGTCGCATCGCTGACGGGACCTGACGGGGTGTTCGCACCTTGCCGGTCCCGTCTTCGTTTTTGCCGCGCTGCGTCTGGTACGTTCGGTTGATGGTAGGCGAGCGTGCGTGCTAAGGCTTTTCGATGCGCTTGAAATTGCTTGCCCTTTGGGTGCTTTGGGCCATCCCGGCGAACGCCGCGGATCCCGCGCTGCTCGACCAACTTGACGCGTTGTACGCGAAGCGCAGTGACGCGGAGTCCGTGAAGGCGCTGGACAAGGAAGTGTCCGAGGCGCTGAAGGCCGCGCCGGACGACTTCGACCTGGCGTGGCGCAAGGCGCGCATCCTCCAGTGGCAGGCGGACGGCGCCACGGAGAAGAAGCTCAAGATGGTCCTGGGCAAGCAGACCTGGGAGGCCGGGGACAAGGCCTCCAAGCTCCAGCCGGCGCGCGTGGAGGGCTACTACTTCGCCGCCTGCGGCATTGGTTCCTATTCGCAGGCCGTGGGCATCATGAAGGCGCTGGGCGACGGGCTGGAGGGCAAGTTCAACGAGCGCCTGGACACCGCGCTGAAGCTCGACGCCACGTATGAGTACGGCGGTCCCTGGCTGGTGAAGGGGCGTTACTTCTATGAACTGCCCTGGCCCAAGCGCGACCTGGGCAAGTCCGCCGAGTATTACCAGAAGGCCATCGCCAGGTTTCCGCAGTCGCTGCGCGCGCACTACTACCTGGCCGAGACGTTGCTGAAGGACGGCAAGGCGAAGGACGCGAGCGCCGCAATCGAGAAGGTCAAGCAGGGAAGCACCGCGTACAACCCCGCTGAGGGGCAGCGCGTGCAGCAGTGGGCCAAGAAGGTGGATGCCGACATCCAGGAGGAGCTCAAGTGAGGGCAGAGAGTCAGGTCACGACGGCTCCCGCGGCGGGCGGGACGCAGGAGCAGAACCTCGTCCAGTTGCTCGTTCAGCGGGCCCAGAACGCCTCCAAGGTAGGCGTGACGCACAAGAAGGACGGGCGCTGGCAGGACGTCACGTTCGCGCAGGTATTGGAGGACGTGAAGGCGCAGGCGGCGGGCCTCATCGCCCAGGGCGTCCAGCCCGGGGACCGGGTCGCCATCTTCGCCAATACCAGCTTGCAGTGGATCATCGCGGACCTGGCCATCAGCGCGGCCCAGGCCATCACGGTGCCCATCTATGGCTCCAACACGCCGGATGAGTGCCGCTACGTCCTGAACCACTCGGAGACGAAGCTGCTGCTCGTCGACAACGACGAGAAGGACGCCAAGCAGGCGGGCCGCCTGTCCCGCGTGCGCTCCAAGCTGGGGGACATCCCCACGCTGCAGAAGATCATCGTCTTCGAAGGCCCCATCTCCGGCGACAAGGAGCTGTCGCTCGCGGACATGGTGGCCTCCGGCAAGGGCATCCCCCAGGCCGCCGAGTCCGCGTTCACCGAGCGCGTCTCCCAGGTGAAGTCGGACGACACCAACCTGCTCGTCTACACCTCCGGCACCACGGGCGACCCCAAGGGCGTCATCCTCACCCACGGCAACTGGGCCTACGAAGCGAAGGCCACCCAGGCCATGGGCATGATGAAGCCGGAGGACTCCGTCATGCTCTTCCTGCCCCTGGCGCACGTGTTCGCCCAGGTGGTGAAGGCCGCGTGGCTGTCCATGGGCTTCCGCCTCATCATCGCGGAGTCGGTGGACAAGCTGCTCGCGAACCTGGCGGAGACGCGCCCCACGGTGCTGCCGTCCGTGCCGCGCGTGTTCGAGAAGGTCTACAACAACGTCGTGGCCAACGGCTCGGCGGCGCCCGGCGTGAAGGGCAAGCTCTTCAAGTGGGCCTTCGGCCTGTTCGACGAGTACTCCGAGGCCAAGAGCCAGGGCCGCGAGTACAGCTCGCTCCAGTTCAGCCTGGCGAAGAAGCTCGTCTTCTCCAAGGTGCGCAAGACCCTGGACGAGAAGCTGGGCGGCAACATGCGCATCTTCATCTCCGGCGGCGCGCCGCTGTCCCGGAAGATCGCGTACTTCTTCGACCTGCTCGATCTCAAGGTCCTGGAGGGCTACGGCCTCACGGAGACGAGCGCCCCGTGCAACGCCAACCGCGTGGAGAAGATCAAGATCGGCACCGTGGGCCCGCCGGTGCCGGGCACGGAGATCAAGATCGCCGCGGACGGTGAGATCCTGGTGCGTGGCCCCTGCGTGATGAAGGGCTACTACAAGAACCCCGCCGCCACCGCGGAGGTGCTGGAGCCGGACGGCTGGTTCCACACCGGCGACATCGGCGAGGTGGACTCCGACAACTACCTGCGCATCACCGACCGCAAGAAGGACATCATCGTCACCGCGGGCGGCAAGAACGTGGCGCCCCAGAACATCGAGAACACGCTCAAGACCTTCCCGCTCATCAGCCAGGCCATGGTGTACGGCGACAAGCGGCCGTTCCTGGTGGCGCTGATCACCGTGTCCGAGGACCCGGCGCGCAAGCTGCTGGAGGACAAGGGCATCGCGGTGGGCACCTACGCGCAGAACTCCCAGCGGCCGGAGATCAAGGCGGCCGTCGAGGAGATCATCAAGAAGGTGAACGCGGAGATCCCCCCGTACTCCAGCATCAAGAAGATCGCCGTCATGGACGCGGACTTCACGCAGGAGTCCGGTGAGCTCACGCCCACCCTCAAGGTGAAGCGCAAGGTCGCCAGCCAGAAGTACATCAAGACCATCGACGCCATGTACGAAGGCGCGAAGGTCATGGACTGACGCACCAAAAGCCCGACGCCCGTCCCTGGCCGCTTTCGAGCGGTCACGGTACGGGCGTCACGGGTGAGCGTTCAGCGAGGGTGTGACGTCAGGGGCGGGGCCTTCCCGGGCCCACCCGGACGGGCGAATCAGGCGTGGGAGCTGGGCGACTTGGCGGCGACGTCCTTGTCCACGGTGGTGGACGCGGACAGCGTGCCGGACTTCTTGTCAGAAGCGTCGTCCTTCTCCTCGTCGCTGGAGAAGCCGCGCTTGAAGTTGCGGAGCGCGCTGCCCAGGGACGAGCCGAGCTGCGGCAACCGCGAGCCGCCGAACAGCAGCAGCAGCGCCGCGAAAATCAGAAGAATCTCAGGAAGCTTCAATCCCATGGCTTCGCTCCTCACGAAATGCGCGGGGGAGCATACCGGTGGGAGGTGGGTCGCGCTAGCAACTCCGGCGGCCGGGGCTCACGCCTGCCAGCCCGCTGGATGCCCGAGTTCCGCTGGCAGCGATAAGGGCAGCGTGAGGAAGAGGGTGGTGCCGCTCGCGTCCGCCTGGGCGCCCACCTGGCCACCGTGGGCCTCCACCTCCTGCCGTGCCAGGAAGACGCGCAGCGGATCCTCCAGCTTGCGCTCGCGGAAGGCGCGCTCCTCGCACTGGAAGACAGCGGTGATGTCCTCTTCCGGAACGGCCGCGCCGTCGCGGCGCACCTCCACCCGCACCTGGTGCCCCAGCCGCTCGGCGCGAACGTGGAGCGCTTCGCCCGGCTGCGTGCGTGCCAGCAGGTGGTGCACGAACGCCTCCACCGCGTGCTGGATGCGGCCCGCGTCCACCGTCACGTCGGGCAGCTCCGGCAGCGTGTCCAGCTCCAGCCCCACGTTGGCGGCGGACGCCGCGGCCCGGGTGCGCTCCACCGCGGCATCCAGGATGGGCAGCAGCGGCTGGCGCTCACGCTCACACGCCAGCGCGCCCAGGTCCGCGCGGCTGGAGTCGAAGAAGTCCTGGGCGAAGGAGAGCGCCCGGTCCGCGTTGCGCAGGATGGTCTCCAGCCCGCGCTGCGCCTTGGGCTCCAGCGGGATGCGCCCGTTGAGCAGCAGCGCCGCGTACGAGCGGATGTTGGCCAGCGAGCCGCGCAGGTCGTGCGACGCGAGCGACAGGAAGCGCACGCGGTCCTCCACGCGCTCGCCCGGCGGGGAAGCCTGGGGCACCCTGGGGGAGGCCGGCTCCGTGCTCCAGGGCACCGGCAGCGCCCAGACCAGGCGTCCGCCGTCCTCCAGCGGCTCCTCGCCCACCAGCAGGATGCGCTCCTGGCGCTCCCAGAGGTTGCGCTCGCCGTTCTTGCGGCGGAAGCCCACGGCGGCCATCAGCCCCTCGATGCCCGTCACGGCCGACATGGGAGGCAGGGCCTCCAGCCCCAGGTACTCCAGGAGCAGGGGACCGAGCAGGCGGGGTGTCCCCTGGCGGGGCAGCAGCGCGAGCCCCGGCGCGGTTTCGTTGCCTCCAGGCGTCTCCCCCATCCACGTCACGCGGACCTCCCCTGGCCGTGCCTCGAATCAACGGAAGGGTGCGCAGTGACTGTCGGTTTTGCAACGGGCTCCGGCTCCGTCCGCGGGACCCTTGATTTCTTGCACCCAGGGGGCCAGTGATGGTGGATGATCCATCTCCGGAAGCGGTATCGAGGAGACACCTCTGACCTCGCTCAACGCACAGCATGCTGACGCACCCGTGGTGCTCGTCGTGGACGATGATCCCGACATCCTGGAGGCGCTCTCCGAAATCCTGGAGGCCGAAGGCTTCGAGATCCGCCGTGCGCGCAACGGCAAGGAGGCCCTGGAGCGCCTGGAGCCGGACCCTCCGCACCTCATCCTCCTGGACCTGATGATGCCGGTGATGGACGGCTGGGAGTTCGCCCAGCGCATGCGCCAGAAGCCGGACTTCGCGGGCATCCCCATCATCGTCCTCAGCGCGGACCGCAACGTCGGCAGCAAGGCGAAGGACATTGGCGCCATGGGTCACCTGGCCAAGCCCTTCGAGCTCAACGACCTGCTGTCGATGGTGCGACAGTCCCTCAACCCCTCGGCGGACACCTCGCGCGTTTGAGCACGCCCCCGTGGCCGTGCTTGACCAGGGCGGTGGGGCGCCACTACGGTCCGCGCAGGCCTGATTCACCAATCAACACTGAAAACCAAGGAGCGAGTCATGGCGACCGCGAAGGACATCATCGAGGGGCAGATTCCCGAGAAGCTTCAGGCGAAGCCGGAGCTGGCGAAGGACATCAACGCCGTCATCCACTTCGACGTCTCCGGTGACGGTGGCGGCAAGTGGACGCTGGACACCACCAAGACGGAGGGCTGGGTGTCCGAGGGTCTCAACGGCGCGTCGAAGATGACGGTCACCGTCAGCAACGACGACTTCGTGAAGATCCGCGAGGGCAAGCTGAACCCGCAGATGGCCGCCATGCAGGGCAAGCTCAAGTTCAAGCCGATGGACATGGGCCTCGCCATGAAGCTGGCGAAGCTGCTGGCCTGAGCCTCTGAGTCTCTTGCCGTACCGACGGCGCGTCACCCTTGGCGGGGACGCGCCGTCTGCATGTCTCCACCTCCCCCTGGAGCCCCCCTCCCATGTCCGAGCTGTCTTCCCCCCTCGCAGGCCTGCGGGTGTTGGACCTGTCGCGCCTGCTGCCTGGCCCGTACGCGACGCTGGTGCTCGCGGACCTGGGCGCCACGGTGGACACCGTGGAGGACCCGGACGTGGGGGACGCCACCCGCCACATGCCGCCGCACCGCGACGGGGAGGGCGCGCTCTACTACGGGCTGCACCGCAACAAGCGCTCGCTCACGCTGAACCTCAAGACGCCCGAGGGCCGTGACGCGCTCCTGCGCCTCGTGCCCCACTACGACGTGCTGGTGGAGAGCTTCCGCCCCGGCGTCATGGACAAACTGGGCGTGGGCGAAGCGGTGCTGCGCCAGAAGAACCCGCGGCTCATCTACTGCGCCATCTCCGGCTACGGCCAGACGGGGCCGGACCGGCTCAAGGCGGGGCACGACCTCAACTACGTGGCCCGCGCGGGCCTGCTGGGCTACGGCGGCGAGGCCGGTGGCGCGCCCGCGTTCCCGGGCGTGCAGATGGCGGACATCGGCGGAGGCAGCCTCTTCGCGCTGGTGGGCATCCTGGCCGCGCTGCACGAGCGCGAGCGCACCGGCGTGGGCCGCCTCGTGGACGTGTCCATGACGGACGGCGCGCTGGCGTTCCTCCACCTGCACCTGGCCTCGCGCCTGTTCATGGGGAACGAGGGCGCGCCGCTCCAGCGCGGGAGCGAGCCGCTCAACGGCGGCTATCCCAGCTATGGCCTGTACCGCACCGCGGACGACCGCTGGCTCGCGGTGGGCGCGCTGGAGCCCAAGTTCTTCGGCGCGCTCTGCGCGAAGCTGGGCCGGCCGGAGCTGCTGGATGACGCGTACTCGGGCGGTGAAGACGGCGCGCGCGTG
The DNA here is from genome assembly GCF_003611685.1 of Corallococcus sp. CA049B. Taxonomy (NCBI): domain Bacteria; kingdom Pseudomonadati; phylum Myxococcota; class Myxococcia; order Myxococcales; family Myxococcaceae; genus Corallococcus; species Corallococcus sp. CA049B. Next base: position 9,253 of record NZ_RAWC01000055.1, read on the forward strand.
AAGGCGGAGCTCACCCGCATCTTCGCGAGCCAGCCCCTGGCGCACTGGCGTGAGCAGCTCTCCGGCGCGGAGTTCTGCGTGGAGCCGGTGGCGGAAGGCGACGAGGTGCTCGCGGATCCGCAGCTGCGCGCGCGCGGCCTCTTCGTGGAGACGGACGATGCGCAGCGCGGCATCCGCGTCACGCATCTGCTCACGCCCCTGCGCATGGGTGACGTCCCGCTGCGCCCGCCTCCCACGCTGGGACAGCACTCGCGCGCCGTCCTGGAAGAGGCGGGTTTCACAGCTGAGGAAATCTCGCGCCTGATTGCATGAATGACCCGTAAAACGAACCTGTGAGGGCGGGTTCGTGCGCGGATCCAAAGTGACCCGTTGCTGATTGACAGCGCTGGAGCCACAGTTAGAACTTTCCGGTTTTCGGACTGGAAAATCGACTTTCAAGCCCTGGGAAGGAAGGTATTCCGTGCCCGACGCGCAGGAGCTCGAGTCATATATCCGGCGGAAGTTCGCCGAGAACGTAGGACTCACGGAGTCGGAATTGTTCTCCGAGGACCTCACACTCGCGGCGTTGATTACACGCTCCGAGCGGATGACCAACAGCGTGGACTTGATGGAAGCCTTTGCCCGCACCTCCAACGGGTTGCGCAAGGACTTTGGACTCCGGGTCCGCCTGCCAGCGCTGTCCCTGGATACGCCGGTGTCCAAGGTCCTGGCGGTGTTCATGGGCGAAGTCACGAACCCGGAGCGGAAGTCGGCATGAGCGTCCTGGTGCGCATCCTCGAGCAAGAAGAAGCGGCCGCCGCTCCCCTCGCACTCCTCCCGCGCGAAGGCCGCCCGGCCATCCTGACGGAGCTGTACGAAGCCCTCACCGAGCGGGGCCTGTCGTTGGTGGACATCACCTGGGAGCAGCAGCGGCTGCATGAGTCGCGGCGCTGGAGCGTGGTGGAGCTGCTCGCGCAGGTGGACTTCGCGCACGTGGGCGAAGCCGACCGGCACATGGTGTGGAACGCGGGGCGGGCGGAGCTGACGACGAAGCCGGGCGCGGACCGGCTGGAGCGGCTGGCGGACCAGGAGTGCCGCCGGTGGCAGGAGACGAACCCCACCGTCGCCGCCATCATGCAGGCGTGCGGCACGTGGAGCCGCTACTGGAACGAGGAGGAGGCGCACCACGAGACGGCGTTCAACCGCCTGTCCACGGTGCTGAGGCTGGAGCCCATCACCGACGCCACCTTCATGGAGTTCCGCAAGGTCTTCCCCGACGACGACATGCTGCGCACGCTCACGCTGCTGTCCATCTCCGAGGTGGTGGCGGCGGTGGACTACGGCCAGTGCTCGCAGATGGTCCAGGACCCGGGCCTGCGCGCGCTCTTCAAGCAGGTGGCCGCGGACGAAGTGCAGCACATGAACTACTTCATCTCCTTCGCCAAGGCGCTGGTGGACAGCGGCGCGTACAAGGCCAAGGAGGCGTTCGCGGTGGCGCACCTGTTCCTGCGCGACGGCGGCGAGGTGCACGGCAGCAAGCGCGAGCGCGTGGAGAACCGGGAGACGCACGTCAACTGGTGGGATCAGCTGGAGCACCGCGAGGGCTTCTACGCGCCGGACGCGCTGCGCAAGAAGGAGCAGCTCATCTTCCACGCGCTCAAGCGCATCACCGGCATCACGGTGACGTCGCGAGAGGAGCTGGAGGACACCTGGATGGACCTCGTCGGGTGCTGATGGGCCTGGGCCACGACCTCCAGGCCACCTCGGAGCTGGAGGGCGCACGGGCCCTGCGGGAGCCTGACGTCTTCTTCACCGCCGCGGAGCTCGCCCACTTCGAGCGCGCGGCGGACCCGCTGCAGAGCCTGGCGGCGGGCTTCAGCGCGAAGGAGGCCCTCTTCAAGGCGCTGCCCGCGGTCGACGGCTGGTTCTGGACGGACGCGGAGCTCGTCCACGACGCCCGGCACGCGCCGCGCTTCCGGTTTCACGGCACGCTCGCGGCGCACCTGGCGCGCGAGGGCCTGCAGGTCGCTGTATCGCTGTCGCATAGCGGAGGGTTCGTCTCGACGGTGGTCATCGTGACGCGCGCTCCGTCCCCCTGAAGTCGCTGTCCTCCCCCGGCAGCCGAAGGACATCCCTCCGTGCACTTCGAAGAGTCGTCGCTCACGCTGCGCGTGCGTCCCAATGACCTGGACACCCTGGGGCACGTGAACAACGCCACCACGCTGGAGTACCTGGAGGCCGGCCGCTGGGCCTGGCTGGAGCGGCAGGGGCTGAGGCGCGGGGGGCCGGTGGTGGCCGTGGTGTCGCGCGTGGAGGTGGACTACCGCCGGGAGATTCCGCCGGGCGAGGTGGTGGTGCGCACGGAGCTGGAGTCGCCCGCGGCGGACGAGCTGGAGCCAGACGGCCTCCACTACCGCGCGCGGTTCCGTCAGCGCGTGTTCCTGGCGGCGGACGGGCCGGTGGCGGTGGAGGCGCTGGTGAGCGTGGCCTTCCTGGACGCGAGGCAGCGGTCGCTCGCGTCGTTGCAGCAGTTCCTGGACGCCGCGCGCGCACCGGTGGCCGTCGTCGAGGAGTCGCTTCCATGAGCACGCACGCGAAGCCGGAGCTCACGTCGCAGGACCTCTGGGTGCCCACGTCCCAGGAGCACGCGCTGCACGTCGTGGAGGCGCGAAGGTCCGGGACGCCGGACTCCGCGACCGGGGTCCTCTTCGTGCCGGGGCTGTTCTCCGACGGGCGCTTCTTCCTGGACGGGCAGGGTGGCGGGGCCGCGCGCACGTTCGTGGACGCGGGCTGCGTGGCGTACGTCGCGTCCCTGCGCGGGCATGGCAAAAGCCGCTGGCCCGCGAAGCGCGCGTACGACTGGAGCTTCGACACGTACGTGCGCCACGACCTCCCGGACCTGGTGCGGGCCGTGCGCGCGCGTCACACCGGGCCGCTGTTCCTCCTGGCCCACAGCATGGCGGGCTACGCGGCGCTGGCGGCCCTGGGCGTGGACCCGTCCCTCCAGGCGTCGCTGTCCGGCGTGTGCACGCTGTCCTCGGCGGTGAATGACTACAGCGACGGCGGGTTCAAGAAGCGCTTCCAGCTGGGCTTCTCGTCCGCGGTGGCGGGGCTGTTGGGCCGCTTCCCGGCGAAGGCGCTGAAGCAGGGGCCCTGGGACGAACCGGCGGGCGTGATGCGGCAGTTCACGGACTGGGCGCCCACGGGCGCGTTCCGCAGCGCGGACGGCGCGACGGACTACTGGCGAGAGCTGGGCAACGTGACGCTGCCGGTGTTCGCGGGCGTGGGCGCGGCGGACGTGTTCCATGCGTCACCGCAGCGCGTGGAGAAGCTGGTGGCCCACCTGGGCAGCGCCCGCAAGGACCTGTTCGTCCTGGGGCGCGCGCAGGGGCTGAGCTGGGAGGCGGGCCACTTCGACGTGGTGCGCGGGGAGCGCGCCCGCGCGGAGGTGCTGCCCCGCGTGCTCGCGTGGATGCGTCAGGTGGCGCCCGCGCACTGAAGGACCCGGAGGAGGGGAGGTTTTTCGAATGCTCGACATCATCCAGCGGTTGGAGTCAGTGGATCCGCGGCGCGGCCTGTTTCTCTACGACGACTTCGTCGCGCCGTCGGAGTTCGTGCCCTACCGGGAGTTCGCCTCCCGGGTGGCGGGGGCGGCGGAGCACTTCCGCGCGCGCGGCGTGGCGCCGGGCACGCGCGTGGTGCTGCCCTTCGAGACCTCCTCGTCCGTCATCTTCTCCTTCCTGGGGCTGATGGAGCTGGGCGCGGTGCCCCTGTCCGTGAAGCCGTACATCCTGAGCACGCCGAAGGGGCCCTACCGGGACTTCCTCGCGCGCATCCGTGAGCGCTACGGCGCCTCGGTGGTGCTGGACGTGCCCAGCCTGGCCGGGCTGGAGCTGTCCCTGGAGCGGCTGCCGCTGCCTCCCGCGGGAGCGAAGCGTCCCGGCGCGAAGCTGCGCGAGGTGGCGCCCGGGGAGCTGGCGTTCGTGCAGTTCTCGTCGGGGTCCACGTCGTTCCCCAAGGGGGTGCCCATCACCCACGAGAACCTGGCCGCGAACCTGCGGATGATCATCCGGCACGACTACCGCACGGTCGACGAGCGGGTGACGAGCTGGCTGCCGCTCTACCACGACATGGGGCTCATCGGCGGGCTGCTCACCTGCCTCGCGGCGGGCAATGATCTGCTGCTGTCCCAGCCCGCGTCGTTCCTGATGGACCCCCTGGGCTGGCTGGAGCTCATCTCCTCCGAGCGGGTGGCGGGCTCCGTCATCCCCAACTTCGCCATCGACTACGCGCTGAAGTCGCTCAAGTCGGCGGACGCGGACGACCTGAAGCGGTTGGACCTGTCGAGCGTCCAGGGCATCTATCTGGGCAGCGAGCCCATCAACATCCCCAACCTGGAGCAGTTCCTGGACATCCTCGCCCCGTGCGGCCTGCGGCGCGACGTGTTCATGCCCTGCTACGGCATGGCGGAGACGGTGCTGATTGTCGCGAGCGTGGCGCGAGGCCAGAAGGTGAGCGTCATCACCGCGCCCAATGGCCAGCCGGCCATCTCCGTGGGCCGCCCGTTGTCCGAGTTCGAGGTGCGGCTGCGCGCGGAGGATGGACAGCTGTGCGGCGAAGGCGAGCTGGGAGAGGTCGAGCTGCGCGGTGGCAGCCTGGCGCCGTCGTACTTCCTGGATGACCGGCCCCTGCGCGGCGACGACGGCTTCTACGCCACGGGCGACCTGGGCTTCCAGAAGCAGGGCGAGCTCTTCATCACCGGGCGGATCAACGACCGCATCAAGGTGAACGGCCAGAGCTTCTTCTCCGGGGACTTCGAGCAGGCCGTGGAGCGGCTGGGCTTCATCCGCCCGGGCCGCACCGCCGTCATCCAGTCCCAGGGGCGCATCGTGGTGCTGGCGGAGGTGAACCACCCGTCCGCGCTGGAGCGCCTGGAGGACAGCCGCAAGCAGGTCCGCCAGTCGGTGCTGGAGACGGTGGGCGTGACGCTCGCGCCGCAAGACGTCCTCTTCATCCGCTACGGCCAGCTCCAGAAGACGAGCAGCGGCAAGCTCCAGCGCCGCGCCATCACCGAGGCCTACGAGCAGGGCCGCATCCGCACCGTGACGCCCAGGGAGCTGCGCGCGGACCTGCTGCGGATGCGCGCGCAGCGGCTCGTGCTGGGCTCGGTGATGGTCGCGCGGCAGCGGGGCCGGCGGTGGATGGCCTCCGGGAAGGCGGCGCTCTCCGCGGGACTCCTGCGGCTCAAGCCGGGAGGCCAGCGTCAGGGCGGGCGTTGATGGGAGTCAGCGGGCCTTCGAGGAGGCCCACAGGTCCCAGCCGCGCGCCGCGTGGCACGCGTCGCCCACCAGGTCCAGGGCGAGCTGGGGCTGCTTCCGGGACAGCGCCTCCGTGTCGCGGAAGGCGCCCGTGGCCTCCAGCCTCTGCGTGGCGTGCTCCAGCGCGGCCTTCGCCTCCGCCACCGCCCGGGCCTGCGCGGGCGTGGGCTTCCAGCCCGTCTCGTCCCGGTAGCGCCCCAGGGCCTCCAGGAAGTGGCCGTAGAACTTCACCATCTGCACCAGCACCGGGACGCGGTACGCGGGCGCGGCGGTGAGCGCGGCCTCGTACTGCTTCGCCTCCGAGCCCAGCCGGTACACCAGCACGTCCACCTGCGCGTCCAGCCGCGGGCCCCACGCCTTGCGCACGGCAGGGAAGCGCGCCCACCCCGCGACGGCCTGGAAGAAGTGGAGCCCGCCACACGGGTGCGCGTAGATGCCCTGCTTGTTCTTGGGCACCTGGGGAAGGCCCGCCTTCATGCCCCGGAGCAGCTCCGCGTTCGCGGACTCCAGCGTGGCGAGCGCGGTGTCCATCACCGCGTCCATGCGCACCGTCTCCCCCGCGCCGTTGACGAACGAGCCCCCGGGCTCCAGCACGTGTGACAGCGCGTCCAGCGCCCAGGCCCCGTCCGGCGACGCGGCGAGCGCGGGGCGGAAGCCGTGCTGGAGCGAGCCCACCAGCTCCCGCAGCGTCACCTTGCCCCACGCCGTGGGGAACGCATGCGAGCGCGGGTAACCCGCGAGCAGGAGGGTCTTCACCTGGAGCGCCGGGTGGGGCTCCACGGGCGTGCCGTCCGGGGTGAAGGCATCGAAGAAGTAGCGGGCCGTGCCTCCCGCGTCGGGCGCGTCGCGGCGCAGGAACCCCGCGACGATGGCGTCCGAGGCCGCGCGGCCATCCCGCGCGCGGAAGGCCTTGCCGTCCAGGTCCATGCCGTGCGCGAGCGCCCAGGGCCTGGACGGATCCGCCGCGTGCGCGCGGCACTGCGCGTGGAGCACCGCGGACGCGGAAGCGGAAGCGGGGGAGGGCGGGGGAGCGGCGCTCAGGCCAAGCCCGAGCAGGGCCACGAAGGAGGGGAGCATGGGCGCGGGCAGTGTCGCAGCCCGCGCCCGTCCACGCACCTGGGGGCTGTCTTCAGCGCTGCGGAGCGGCGGCCTTCATCCGGGCGAGCATCCGCTCGATGATGCCGAACAGCGCCTCGCGGTCATCCTCGGGAAGCAGGCCCATCAACCGCCGGATGCCCGCGTCCGTCATCAGCTGGATGACCTTGTAGATTTCACAGCCCCGGTCGGTGAGCTTCGCGGTGACGGCGCGGCGGTCCTCCGCGTCCCGCCCGCGCTCCACCATGCCCATGTCCTCCAGGCGGTCCACCACTCCGGTGATGGTCTTCTTGGTGATGCCGATGCGCTGCGCCAGCACGCCCACCTGGATGGGGCCATCCATGCCCAGCCACCCCAGCGCGTGCACCTGGGTGGGGGTCAGCCGCATGTCGTCGCAGAGGCTCGCCAGCGGATCCCTCAGGGAGCGGAAGTGGGCCAGCTCCCGGATGAGCCCCAGGAAGCGGCGTGAGTCCGGCGTGGACTGGTCCCCTTCCTGGAGCAGTCGCTCCATCACGGCCATCTCGTCGCCGGCCTCGTCCTTCCCCTCGGAGCGCACGTCGGACTCCGGGGGGGAGGTGATGGAGGTGGGGCGGCGCATCAGGCCGTCTCCACGCGGGCCGCGGCCGCCGCGGCCTCTCGCTCACGGTCCTGGTTGGACGGACCGTGCGCCGTGCCAGAGCCACCCGCGAAGCCGGGGTCGCTGCCCTTGTTGCGCTTGAATCGCGCGGCCAGCTGATCCAGCAGCGAGTACACCACCGGCACCACGCCCAGCGTGAGGAACGTGGAGGTGATGAGGCCGCCGATGATGGTGATGGCCATGGGCGCGCGCGTCTCCGCGCCGTCACCCTTCGCGATGGCCACCGGGATCATGCCGGCGATCATCGCGATGGTCGTCATCAGGATGGGGCGCAGACGCACCGGGGCGGCCTCGAGGAGCGCCTCGTGCGCCGTGCGGCCCTTCTCACGGACCTGCAGCGTGAAGTCCACCAGGAGGATGCCGTTCTTCACCACCAGACCCATGAGCATGATGACGCCGATGAGGGCGAACATGGACATGTACTGGCCGGTGATCAGCAAGCCGCCAATCGCTCCGATGAAGGCGAAGGGCAGGGACAGCATGATCGTGAACGGGTGGATGAGGCTTTCGAACTGCGCCGCGAGGATCATGTAGATGAGGATGATGCCCAGGAGCAGCGCCGTGCCGAACGCGGCCACGGACTTGCCCAGCTCCTTCGCGTTGCCTTCCAGCTCGCCCGTGACGCTCTTGGGCAGTTCCTTGGCGGCGTAGCCCTGCATGTAGGTGATGGCGTCGGAGAGCGCGTAGCCCTCCTTCAGGTTCGCCAGCATGGTGACCTGCCGCTTCTGCGCCTGCCGGTCAATCTGCACCGGCCCCTCCGCGGGGACGATGCGGGCCAGGTTGCGCAGCTCCACCAGCTGCCCCGTGGGGGCGCGCACGGCCAGCTGACCGAGCGCGTCCGCGGAGGCCAGCGTCTCCGGAGGCAGGCGCAGCTTCACCTCGTACGTCTCACCGCCCTCGCGGTAGTCCAGCACCTTGTCGCGGCCCAGGTAGGCGCGCAGCGTCTGGCCCAGGGACGCGGCCGGCACGCCCAGCGTGGCCGCGCGCTCACGGTCCACCTGCACGTCGTACTGCGGCTTGCCGGAGCGGTAGGTCATGTCCACGTCGGTGAGGCCCGGGTTCTGGAGCATCGCCTGGCGCATCTTCACCGCGGACTCGGTCAGCTCCTTCCAGTTGTCGCCGCGCAGGTTGAACTGCACCTGCTGCGAGCGCGCGCCACCACCGGACACCGCGGTTACGTCCTGCACCGCCACGGTGATGCCCTTGGGCGGGTGGATGTTCTGGCGCAGGTAGGCCTTGAGCTCGCTCTGCTTGAAGGCGCGCTCCTTCACCGGCATCAGGTTGATGAGGACCTCGCCCTTGTGGACCTCCTCCTGCACGCCGCCGCCCGCGGTGGTGAACGTGGAGGCGATGCCCGGCAGCGTCCGGACCTGGGCCGCGAAGGTGTCCAGCTGCGTCTGGGTCTCCTGGATGGTGGACCCGATGGGCAGCTCCACCGTCAGCTTGATGTTGCCGTTGTCCTGCTCCGGGATGAACGTGAACTTGAGGAAGCGGGCCAGGCCGAAGGTCGCGAAGAGCACCACCACCGCGACGATCATCGTCAGGGCGCGGTGCCGCAGGATGCCACCCAGGATCTTCCGGTAGCCGTTCTCCATGCCCACCAGCACCTTCTCCACCGCGGCGGAGATGCCCGTCGGGTGCCCGTGCTCACGCAGCAGGCGCGAGGACAGCATCGGCGTGAGCGTCATGGACACCACGTAGGAGATGAGCGTGGCCACCGCCACCGTGACGCCGAACTGGTAGAAGAACTTGCCGATCATGCCGTCCATGAAGGCCACCGGGATGAACACCGCCACGATGGCCAGCGTCACCGCGAGCACCGCGAGGGCAATCTGTCCGGCGCCCTCCAGCGCGGCCTGCATGGGCGAGGCGCCCTCTTCCATGTGACGGACGATGTTCTCGATGACCACGATGGCGTCGTCGATGAGCAGACCGATGGACAGGGTCAGCGCGAGCATCGTGATCATGTTGAAGGTGAAGCCCAGCGCCGCCATCACCGCGAACGTACCGACCACGGACACCGGCAGCGCGATGGCCGCCACGATGGTGGAGCGCAGGTTGCGCAGGAACACCAGCACGATGAGGACGGCGAGCACGCCGCCCAGGATGAGGTCCTCCTGCACGGCGTGGATGGACGAGCGGATGAACCGCGCGTTGTCCGTCACCGTCTCCACCTGGACGCCCGCGGGCAGCGACTTGTTGATGTCCGCCAGCGACTCCTGCACCAGGTCCGCCACCTGCACCGTGTTGGAGCCGGACTGCTTGCGCACCACCAGCGCCACCGCGCTGCGCTCGCCGCTCTTCGCGCCCGAGCGCTGCTCCGCGGGGCCGTCCACCACCTCCGCGATGTCGCGCACGCGGATGGGAGAGCCGCCCGTGCTGGTGATGATGATGTTCCGGATCTCGTCCACGCTCTTCGCTTCGGACGTGAGGCGCACGATGCGCTCACGGCCGCTGTCCATGCTGCGGCCACCCGGCACGTCCAGGCTCTGGGCCTTGAGCGCCTGGCTGACGTCGCTGATGGCCAGGCCGAAGCCGCGCAGCCGCTGCGGGTCCACCACGAGCTGGATCTCCCGCTCCCGGCCACCGACGATGTCGATGCTGCCCACGCCCTGCTGACGCTGGAGGGCCGGCTTCACGATGTCATCCGCGACGCGCGTCAGCTCCTCCACCGGCAGGGCGCCCGCGAGCGCCAGCGTGATGATGGGGGCCGCGCCGATGTCGAACTTCTCCACGACGGGCGTCTCCACCTCGTCCGGCAGCTTGCTCAACGTGGCCTGCACGCGGTCGCGCACGTCCTGCGCCGCGATGTCCACCTTGGTAGACAGCTTGAACTGCACGACGATCTGCGAAACGCTTTCGACGTTGATGGACTTGAGCGTGTCCACGCCGTTGAGCGTGTTGAGCGCCTCCTCCAGCGGGTCGGAGACGTTCTTCTCGATGGTCTCCGGGTCCGCGCCCGGGAGGATGGTCGTCACGGTGACGACGGGGAAGTCGACGTCGGGGAACTGATCCACGCCGATCTTCGGATAGGCGAACAGGCCGAACACCACCACCGCCAGCATCAGCATGGCGGTGAAGATGGGCCGTGAAATGAAGGTCTTGAGCATTCAGGTACCCAGGGAAGAAGAGGGGAGGAGGGACCGCTACTGCGCGACGCGCACGGCGGTCCCCTCCTTGACGTCCAGCGAGGCGTCGGCGAGCACGCGCTCCTCCGCCGTCAGGCCCTGCAGCACCTTCACGTAGCCGGGCAGCACGCGCTGCACGCGCACGTCGCGCTTGCGCACGGTGCCGTCCTGCACCACCCACACGAAGCCGTCCTGGCCCTTGCTGCTGACGGCCTGCGCCGGCAGGAACAGGCCGTTGCCCGCGTCACCCGCGGCCTTGGAGAAGTCCATCTCCACCAGCGCGCCGGGGCGCAGCGGGTGCTCCGTCTTGCCCGTCACGTCCGCCAGCACCTCCACCGTGCGGCTCTGCGCGTCGATGACGGCGCCCACGTTGGCCACCTTCGCCTCGAAGCGCATGCCGCTGGGGTTCACGGTGCCCGGCGTCACGATGCCCGGCGTCACGTTGTCGATGACGGACTCCGGCACCATCATCCGGATCTCCAGCCCGTCCGTGTCCACGATGGAGAACACCGGGGTGGAGGGCGTCATCGCCACGGAGTCACCCACGTTCTTCGTGCGCGCGGTGATGATGCCGTTGAAGGGCGCGATGATGCTGTGGTCGCGCAGGTTCTCCACCGCCAGCCGGTACGCCGCGCCGGCCTGCGCCGCCTGGGCCGCGGCCTGCTTCTGGCCAATCTCCACCTGCTCCAGCGCGTTGGCCGCGACGCCGCCGGACTCGGCCACCTTGCGCGTGCGCTCCAGGTTGCTGGTGGCCAGCTGCAGCGCGGCCTCCGCCATGTCCTTGGCCGCCTTCGCCTGGTCCACCGCGATGGACACGTTGGACGTGTCCAGCTGCGCCAGCACGTCGCCCTTCTTCACCTTGTCGCCCACCCGGACGTTCACCTTCGCGAGCGTCCCCGTCGCCTGGGGGCCCAGCACGGCCTCCTGCTTGGAGCGGACCTGGCCCGTCACGCGCGTCACGTTCTGCTCCAGCTCCGTGGCCGGGGTGATGGCCTTGACGCCCAGCGCGTTGGAGCCTTCCTGCTGAGCCGGAAGCTGCGCCTTCTCCGCGCCCGCCTTCGAGCACCCCGCCGTCGACACCGCCACGGCCACCACGGCAGCCAAGATTCGCTGATTCACGCGTCCGAACTCCTGCCGGGTCGCCGGCGGGACACCCGCCCTGGCTCCTGCTCCGGCTAATTCTTTGTGGGCTAGAAATTACCGACGCTCGATTATCTGTCAAGAGGATACTCCGGAGTGCGGACTATCCACTCCCCAGTCATCCCGCGGGGTTGGCCGCCTGCCCTCCAGGCCTTCAAGCTTCTTCACAACACCGGGGCCAGCGCGCTGCGTCACCAGGAAGGCGGGCGTCGGGCAGGGAGGGGACGGGGCGCGTCGCTTGTGGCTGACGCCGGGCGCCTGTTATTGACTCGCGAATCAACCCGCAGCGGGACAACCCCAAGGACTCGCGATGCTCAACCCGTTCACCGAGGAGCACGAGGCGTTTCGCAGGACGGTGCGCGCCTTCGTGGAGAAGGAGATGGCGCCCTACGGTCTGGAGTGGGACCGGGCAGGCATCTTCCCCCGCGAGCTGTTCAAGAAGTGCGGCGAGCTGGGCTTCCTGGGCATCAACCACGACCCGAAGTTCGGCGGCAGCGGCCTGGACTACTGGTACGTGACGGCGTTCGCGGAGGAGCTGTCGCGCAGCCGCAACGCGGGCGTGAACATGGCGCTGCTGGTGCAGAGCCAGATGGCCACGCCCATCATCAACGAGATCGGCACCGACGAGCAGAAGCGCGAGTTCCTGGAGCCCGCGCTCAAGGGTGACCGCATCGCGGCGCTGGGCGTGAGCGAGCCGGGGTGCGGCTCGGACGTGGCGAGCATCAAGACGACGGCGCGCCGGGACGGCGACGACTACGTCATCAACGGCTCCAAGATGTGGATCACCAACGGCACGCGCGCGGACTTCATCACGCTGGCGGTGCGCACCGGTGAGGAGGGCTACGGCGGCATCTCGCTGGTGACATTCCCCACGGACGTGAAGGGGTTCGGCGTCTCCAAGAAGCTGGACAAGATCGGCAACCTGTCCTCGGACACGGCCATCCTCTACTTCGAGGACTGCCGCATCCCCGCGCGCTACGTGCTGGGCGAGGAGAACCAGGGCTTCTACCACATCATGACCAACTTCCAGGGTGAGCGCCTGGTGGGCGCCATCACCACGGTGGGCGGCATGGACCGGATGCTGGAGGACGCCCTCCAGTACGGCAACGAGCGCGAGGCGTTCGGCCGGCCCCTGATCAAATTCCAGGTGTGGCGCCACAAGTTCGTGGAGCACCTGACGGCGGTGGAGGCGGCGCGGCGGCTCAACTACTACGCGGTGGACCTCTACGACCGGAAGGAGAACCCGGTGAAGGAGATCTCCATGGCGAAGCTGTTCGCCGGAGACCTGGCCCAGCGCGTGGCCTACGACTGCCAGCAGTTCTTCGGCGGCATGGGCTACATCGAGGAGACGCCCATCGCGCGGATGTGGCGCGACGTGCGGCTCATCACCATCGGCGGCGGCACGTCCGAGGTGATGAAGGAGATCATCTCCAAGCTGTACGGCTTCTAGCTACTTCCTGCCGAAGAGGGCCTCCGCGGCGCTGACCATCGCGTCGCGTGAGGCCTTCTGGTGCAGGCCACCTTCGCCCAGCTGGAAGAGCTCGCAGAAGTTGGCCTCGTCCTTGTCGCGGGGCGCTTCCGCGAAGGGCTCCTTGCAGGCCTTGGCCACGGACTCGTCGAAGTGCCGGCAGTTGCGGCACGAGCGCAGGTCCTCTTCACAGCCGGGACACGTGTCGCGGCGGCCCACTTGATTCGCGATGATGTCGAGTGCGTGTCCGCAGTGCGCGCATCCGGGCATGGCGGTCCTCCCCGTCAGGACGGTAACGGGGACATCCTGCCAGAGTCCGGGCCTAACGCTGGACGCTGGGCGCGAACGCCGGGGTGGGCAGGGAGGTGGCTTCCTGGGGCCGGCGCAGCTCGCCGGTGGCGTCCAGGAGCTGGTCGTCCAGCCGCTTGAGGAGGAAGAGGACGTAGGCGGACAGGCCGGACAGGACGGCTGCCATGATGCCTAGCAGCATGCCGCGCTGCCAGCGGTGGGCCTGCTCCATCACGCCGCGGCGTTCCTTGAAGGTCTTCAGCTGGGCGTCCACGGAGGTGCCGTCCAGCTTCTGGGCGAAGTCGGAGGCCTGGGCGCTGCCCCGGGCCATCAGCCAGCGCCCCTCCGCCTGCAGGGCCTCCGCGCGTGCGTAGCAGAACGCCGCCCCGCCCGCGAAGAGCAGGGAGATGCACAAGGCCGCTGTCACGCTCCGGGTGCCCATGCCACCAACCCTCCGGTGAAGTCCGTGGGCGCGGCCAGCCGACAGGCCGCGACTGCTCCGGCTTTCCGAAGACAGTAGCGGATGCTAGGGACGGCTTCTGACATGGGCAAGCCCTACCGTCCTAAAGACCACTATTTCCAGAAAGCCAAGCAAGAGGGACTGCGAGCGCGCTCCGCGTTCAAGGTCGATGAGATCCTCAAGCGCTTCCCGTCGTCCGTGAAGAAGGGCGCGGCGGTGCTGGATCTGGGCGCGGCGCCGGGCGGGTTCCTCCAGATATTGGCGGACGCCGTGGGGATGAACGGGCGCGTCATCGGGGTGGACATCGCGGCCATCCGGCCCTTCTCCCAGAAGTGGGTGACGACGGCGGTGCTGGACGTGCTCGCGGACGACTTCGACGCGAAGCTGGCCGCGCTGTACGACGGCCCCTACGACGCGGTCATCTCCGACATGGCGCCCAAGACGTCCGGCATCAAGGGCACGGACGAGGCGCGCAGCCTGCGGCTCGCGGGCAAGGCGCTGGAGGTGGCCGCCACGCGCGGCCGGCCCGGCGCCACGTTCGTGGCCAAGGTCTTCATGGGGGGCGACTTCGAGGCCTTCCGTGACGAGGTGCGCAAGCACTTCGAAGAGGTGAAGATCGTCCGTCCGGAGGCCACGCGCGGCGCCAGCATGGAGGTCTACGTGGTGGGTCTGCGGCGCCGGGCCCCGGCTCCCGCGGCGACCTGAAACAGCGAAGGGAACGCCACGGGCGCGGGCGGCGTCTAGAGTGCCGCCCCTATGTCTTCTCCACCGCGCCCGCGTACCGCCGCCGTCGTCCTGTGCCTGTTGTCCCTCGCGCTGTCCTCCGTGTCCGTGGCGGCCCCCGCGGCGAAGGCGCCCCCGACGTGGAAGGCCATCGACGCGCTCGTCGAGGACGACAAGGTCGAGTCCGCCGCGCAGGGGGCCGAGGCCCGGCTCGCCGCGGCGAAGGCCCGGGGTGACGCCGACGAGTGGACGCGCGCGCTGGTGCGCACGGTGCAGCTGCGCACGCGGCTGCACGGCTACGAGACGGCGGTGCGCTTCCTGCGCGAGCAGCCCTGGCCGGAGGGGCTGAGGCAGCAGGCCACGCTCCACCTGTTCTACGCGGCGGTGCTCGCGAACTATCAGCAGGCGTACAGCTACGAGATCGGCCAGCGCGAGCAGGTGGTGTCCTCCGGGCCGGTGGATCTGAAGGCGTGGACGAAGGATCAGCTTTCGGCGGAGATCCAGCGTACGTACGCCGCCGTCTGGGAGTCGCGGCAGAAGTTCGGCACCGAGCCGGTGAAGGGGCTGTCCGAGTACATCCAGCCCAACACGTATCCGGAGGGCATCCGCTCCACGGTGCGCGACGCGGTGACGTACCTGTGGGTGGACTCGCTGGACGACACGGACCTGTGGCGCCCGGAGCAGGAGCAGGGCGTGTACCGGCTGGACCTGGGCGCGCTCCTGGAGGGTACGCCGAAGGTGGAGCTGAAGGACCCTTCCGCGCACCCGCTGATGAAGGTGGCGGCGGTGCTGGGGGACCTGGAGGCGTGGCACCTGGCGGCGGGCCGGCGCGAGGCGGCGCTGGAGGCGCGGCTGCGGCGCTACGAAGTGCTGACGACGTCGTTCACCGACGCCGCGGATCAGCGGCGCATCCGGGAGCACCTGGCCGCGCACCTGAAGGGCTTCCGGGACGTGCCGTGGTGGTCCAAGGGCCAGAACCAGCTCGCGGAGCTGGAGGAGAAGGCGGGCCGCGCCATCACCGCGCATGCCCTGGCGAAGGCGGGCGCGGAGGCGTGGCCGAAGTCGGTGGGCGGCGTGCAGTGCGCGGCGCTGGTGGGCAGGCTGGAGGCGCCGGAGCTGTACGCGACCGGGATGCAGGTGGACGGGCCCGGCAAGCGCTCCATCCTGGTGGGCCACCGCAACGTGGGCACGGTGTACTTCCGGGCGTACGCGCTGGATGTGGAGGCACGGCTCGCGAAGCCCGGCGAGGACCTGTCGCTGTACCCCTCCACCGCGGAGATGCTCCGCATGGTGGCGTCGCGCAAGCCGGAGGCCTCGTGGAGCATGGCGCTGCCGCCCACGCCGGACTTCCAGCGTCACCAGACGTTCGTGACCCCACCGGCGCTCAAGGCGGGCGCGTACCTCATCGTCCTGTCCACGCGCGAGGACTTCGCGAAGAAGAACAGCCGCATCCTCTCCCTGCCGATGTCCGTGTCGCCCTGGGCGGTGACGGTGCGCAAGGCGAGCCCCAACCAGGCGGAGATCCACGTGGTGGACGGGGCCACGGGGGCTGCCGCTCCGAACGTGGAGGTGCGGTTGGTGAAGTCGGACTACGGCACCCGCCGCTTCACCACCGTCAGCCGCCGCACCGACGCGAACGGCGACCTGCTGCTCACGGGCAAGAACGCCGACCGCTACGAGGACATGGAGCTGGTGCTGGGCCGGGGCCGGGGCGTGATGTTGCTTCCGGGCTCGCTCTACCTGTCCCCCCTCCACGAGTGGGCCCCGCAGGACCAGACGCTCATCTACACGGACCGCTCCGTCTACCGGCCCCAGCAGAAGCTGCTGTGGAAGGTGGTCGCCTACCGTCCGGAGGAGGCGTCGAAGCGCTACCGCGTCCTGCCGGATTCGGCGGTGACGGTGTCGCTCGTGGACGCCAATGGCCAGGAGGTGGCGAAGCGCGAGGTGCGCACCAACACGTTCGGGTCGGCGGCGGGCGAGTTCGACCTTCCCGGGGGGAGGGCCCTGGGGCACTGGACGGTGCGCACGAGCCCCAGCGGCTACGCGGGCGTGCGCGTGGAGGAGTATAAGCGGCCCACCTTCGAGGTGACGCTGAAGGACGCGCCGGAGGCATTGCGGCTCAACCGCCGCGCGACGTTCAAGGGCGAGGCCCGCTACTACTTCGGCCTGCCGGTGACGCGCGGCGCGGTGAAGTGGCGCGTGTCGCGCGAGCCGGTGCTGCCGAGCTGGTGGTTCTGGGAGCGCATCCCGGCCACCACGGAGCTGGTGGCCTCCGGGACGGCCACCGTGGGCGAGGACGGCGGCTTCACGGTGGCGTTCACGCCGGAAGCGGACGAGCGGCTGGCGAAGGCCCAGGGCATGTCGTGGCGCTACCGCGTGGAGGCGGACCTGACGGACGAGGGCGGTGAGACCCGCTCCGCGAGCCGGGCCTTCCGCCTGGGCTTCGTGTCGGTGGAGGGCCGCGTGGACTCCGACGTGGGCTTCGTTCGCGAGGACTTCCCGTCGGAGGTGCGGCTCGTGCGCTCGAACCTGGATGGCGCGCCGCAGGCCGGACCGGGCCGCTGGCGGCTCATCGCCTTGAAGGCGCCGGGCCGTCCGCTGATGCCGTCGGAGGTTCCGGTGGAGCAGCCCAAGCCCCTGGACGCGGGCGCGCAGTCGGCCAGGGAGGTTTCGCCCACGCCGGGTGACGCGCGGAAGGGGCGCTGGGACACGGCCTATGACGTGGAGCAGACGCTGCGGCGCTGGGACGACGGCGCGGAGGTGGCGCAGGCGGCCGTGACGCATGGGGCGGACGGTGTCGCCACCGTGAAGCTGCCGGCGCTGCGCGCGGGGACGTACCGCCTGCGCTACGAGACGACGGACGCGTTTGGCCAGAAGGCCACCGCGCAGCGGGACTTCGTGGTCGCGGGGGCGCACGCCCCGGCGGGGTTGCCCGCGGTGCTGGCGGCGGAGCGCGCTTCCGTGCGCGTGGGTGAGGTGGCTCGGCTGATGGTGGCCTCCGGGTTCGAGGGCCAGCCGCTGGTGATGGACGTGTACCAGGGACGCAATCGCGTCGAGCACCGCCAGCTGACGGCGGGGCAGGGGCGCGCGGTGGTGGAGCTCCCGGTGACGGAGTCCCTGCGCGGCGGCTTCACGGTGGTGCTCTCGATGGTGCGCGACTGGCAGACGCTGAGCTTCCAGCAGACGGTGGCCGTGCCCTTCGATGACAAGGAGCTGAGCCTGGAGTTCGCCACGTTCCGCGACACGCTGCGGCCCGGCGCGAAGGAGACCTTCCGCGTGACGGTGAAGGGGCCGAAGGGCGCGAAGCTGGAGGCGGGGGCCGCGGAGCTGCTCGCGTACATGTACGATCAGTCGCTCAACGTCTTCGGACCGCACACGCCGCCGCAGGTGGCGCAGCTGTATCCGCAGCAGACGGTGTACGTGGACTTCCGGGCCTCCGGTGGCGTCTTCGGCGCGGACTGGCTCTTCGACGAGCTCATCCGCGGGGGACCCGCCGAGCCGGAGCTCCGCGACGACACGCTGAGGTTCGGCGACGGCTACGGGCTGGGCGGTCCGGGCTACCGCAACTACTACGGAGGCCGCCGCCTGCGCGCCATGAAGCCCGGGGCCGTCCAGCGGGAAGCTGACGCTTCACCGCCCCCGCCACCGCCGCCGTCGCCCGCGCCGTCCACCGCGGAGTCCGCGCCGAAGACCGGCCGGGTGCTGGAGCAGAAGCGGCGGGAGATCATCCAGATCATCAAGGGCGCTCCCGGCGCCCCGGAGCCGGGGGAGGGGCCGGAGGGGCCGCTGCGCTCCAACTTCGCGGAGACGGCGTTCTGGATTCCGCAGCTGCTCACCGGGCCGGACGGGGCGGCGGTGCTGGAGTTCACGGTGCCGGACTCGGTGACGGCATGGGACGTCTGGGTGCACGCGCTCACGCGGGACTTGCGCGGGGGCTCCACGCAGCGCGCCACCCGCAGCGTGAAGGAGCTGATGGTGCGCCCGTACCTGCCGCGCTTCCTGCGCGAGGGCGACCGCGCGGAGCTGGAGGTCGTGGTGAACAACGCGGGGACCCAGCCGCAGCAGGGCCAGCTCACGTTCGACATCGTGGATCCGGACACGCAGAAGAGCCTGCTCGCGGAGTTCGGCGTGAAGACGGCCGCGCAGGCCTTCACGGTGGCGGCGGGGAAGGGGACGAACCTGCGCTTCCCCATCACCACGCCCGCGCGGGTGGGGCCGGTGGCCTTCCGCGTGGTCGCGAAGACGGGCGCGTTCAGCGACGGCGAGCTGCGGCCCCTGCCGGTGCTGCCCGGCCGCATGCACCTGTCGCAGTCGCGCTTCGCCATGCTGAACAACCAGGACCGCCGGACGCTGACGTTCGAGGACCTGAAGAAGTCGGATGACCCCACGCGGGTGAACGAGCAGCTCGTCGTGACGGTGGACGCGCAGCTCTTCTACTCCGTGCTCCAGGCGCTGCCGTACCTGGTGGACTACCCCTATGAGTGCACGGAGCAGACGCTCAACCGCTTCGTGTCCACGGGCATCGTCTCCAGCCTCTTCAACAAGTATCCGGCGGTGGCGAAGGTGGCCAAGGACCTGAGCGAGCGCGGCACGCGCTTCGAGACCTTCGACGACGTGGACCCGAACCGGAAGATGACGCTGGAGGAGACGCCCTGGCTCAACGAGGCGAAGGGAGGAACTGGAAACGACGAGGCGCTCCTGCGCGTGCTGGATCCGAAGGTGGCCCAGGCCCAGCGCATTTCATCCCAGCAGAAGCTGCGCAAGGCGCAGAACGCGGACGGGGGCTTCCCCTGGTGGCCGGGCGGCCCGTCGTCGCCGTACATGACGCTCTACATCCTGCACGGCCTGTCGCGCGCCATGGAGCACGGGGTGGAGGTGCCGCCCAACATGACGGAGCCGGCGTGGGGCTACCTGGCGAAGCACTTCCGGGACGACTACGCGAACCGGCTGATGAAGAAGGACCTGGGCTGGGAGTTCCTCACGTTCCTCAACTTCGTGGCGTCTGCGTATCCGGACGCGCGCTACACGGGCGAGGCGCTCACGGCGGCCGAGCGGCAGCGCATGCTCGACTTCTCCTTCAAGCACTGGAAGCAGCACTCGCCGTACCTCAAGGGGTACCTGGCCCTCACGCTGAACCGGGCGAAGCGCGCGAAGGACGCGCAGAAGGTCTGGGACAGCGTGATGGACTCCGCGAAGACGACGCAGGACCTGGGCACGTACTGGGCGCCGGAGGACCGCGGCTGGCTCTGGTACAACGACTCCACGGAGACGCACGCCTTCGCGCTGCGCACGCTGTCGGAGCTGCGCCCGAAGGACCCCCGCCGCGCGGGCCTGGTGCAGTGGCTGCTCCTGGACAAGAAGGTGAACCACTGGAAGTCCACGCGCGCCACGGCGGAGGCGCTCTACGCGCTGGTGAACTACATGGAGGCGGAGGGCTCGCTGTCCGCGCGCGAGGAGCTGAAGGTGACGGTGGGCTCCAAGGCGGTGACCCTGAGCTTCTCGCCGGACGTGTACACGGGGAAGAAGAACCAGGTGGTCGTCCCCGGTCCGGAGGTGAACGCCGCCACGGCGACCACGGTGGTGGAGAAGACGACGCCGGGCTTCGCCATCGCGTCCGCCACGTGGCACTTCTCCACGGAGCAGCTGCCCAAGGAGGAGCGCGGTGACTTCTTCCAGGTGTCGCGCCGCTACTTCGTGCGCATCCGCGAAGGCAACCAGACGCTGCTGCGCCCGCTGTCCGACGGCGCGCGGCTGCGGCCCGGCGACGAGGTGGAGGTGCAGCTGTCGCTGCGCGCGAAGCACGCGGCGGAGTACGTGCACCTGAGGGACCCGCGCGCCGCGGGCCTGGAGCCGGAGAACGCGCGGTCCCGCCACAAGTGGGACCTGGGCATCGTCTGGTACGAGGAGACGCGCGACTCGGGGACGAACTTCTTCTTCGAGGCGCTGCCGGCCGGTGAGTACAACTTCAAGTACCGGCTGCGCGCGAACATGGCGGGCACCTTCCGCGTGGGCCCGGCGACGGTGCAGTCCATGTACGCGCCGGAGTTCACCGCGTACTCCACGGGCACGATGCTCACCGTGGACAAGGCCCAGTAGGCCTCAGCAGGGCAGGGGACCGGCGCTCCGTCGTGGCGCCGGTCCGCTACTCCGCGCAGGTGGCGGCTTCGTCGGTGGGGTGCAGCGTGGCGATGCCGTAGGTGCCGTTGCGCGTGCCGCACCAGATGCGCCAGTTGCCGCCACCCACGTCCGGCGCCGAGTACACGCCGCCTTCCTTCTTCGCCCCGCCGCGCGCACAGCAGCGCGCGAACGCCCGGGTGCCGATGGCGGCGATGGAGACCGCGTCCTGCGACGTCGAGAACCCGCCCGTGCGCTTCACGCCGCAGGACCACGGCGACAGCCCCTTGAAGCGGATGAGGTACTGCTCGCCGCGCACCGCGTCCTCACCCCGGACCGGGCCCTGGTAGCAGACCTTTCCCTCCGCCTCGAGCTGCGCGTAGCGGGGCAGGAAGTGGAGGCCGCCAATCGGGCCGCGCTGCCAGTCGTCCCCGCAGAAGACGTGCGTGAACGCGTTGCGCGGGCCGGTGCTCACCCACAGGCTCGTGAGCCATTCAATGTTTGCCTGCCGCGATCCCGGACGGCCCGCCGCGGACAGCGCGCGCTGCATCCGCGCGTCGTCGTAGTGCTTCGCGAAGAAGCGCTGCACGTCCCCGGCGCTCACGCTCGCGTCGGGGCGCGCGGGGCACAAATCCAACACCTCGCGGTCCATCGCGGACAGCGCCGGGGCCTTGGCGAAGAGGGGCGGTTGATCACACGTGCTCGCGCACGCCGCCGCGTCGCCCGGAGCCGCCGCGCGGCCCGCGGGGGCGCGCACCGCCACCGTCTCTTCATCAACCTCAGCGGCCTTGTCGGCCCGGGCCGCCTGCTGCTGGCGCGTGTTCTCATGGTCCGCGCGCACGAGCGCGTCCGTGTCCGGCGCCTTCTGGACGGCATCCGTGGGCGTGCCATCGCAGAGCACCCAGCCCTCGGCCTTGGGACCCTGGAGCTTGCACCACGCTCGGTCGGGGCCGCCCTTCTTCATGAGCGGATAGGACACGCCCGGCTGCACGGAGAAGACGACCTTGGCGGACTCGGGCTGGTCCACCGCGTCCACGGCCTCTTCGGTGACGAAGACGCCGCTCCCCGCGAGGGCGACGGGGGCAGTGGAGAGTGCCAGGAAGAAGCAGGCGAGCGACCCGGAGAGGCGCATGGTGCGCCCGACTCTAACAGGGGCGCCCGAAGCCCGCTGTTCCCCGGTTGCGCCCGGCGCCGCACCGCGAAATAAACGCGCCCGATATGAAACCGATGAATTTCCGAGGCCGCTGGGTGCTCATTACCGGCGCGTCGTCCGGCCTGGGGCTGGAGATGGCCCGCCTGCTCGCGAAGGAGCACGGCGCCCACATCATCGCCGTCGCCCGCCGCGAGGACCGG
This sequence comes from Corallococcus sp. CA049B, assembly GCF_003611685.1. Lineage (NCBI taxonomy): Bacteria > Pseudomonadati > Myxococcota > Myxococcia > Myxococcales > Myxococcaceae > Corallococcus > Corallococcus sp. CA049B. The sequence goes on from NZ_RAWC01000055.1 coordinate 30,956, forward strand.
CTCACCGCGCTCAAGGCGGAGCTGGAGTCCGCGCACGGCGTGCAGGTGCTGCCCCTCTCCGCGGACCTCACCCGGCCCGGCGACGCCGCGCGCGTCTTCGAGACCGCCACGTCCGGCCGCACCGTCGACGGCGTCATCCTCAACGCGGGCGTCACCTACTTCGGCCACGCGCTGGAGCAGCCGCCCGAGTCCTTCGACGCGATGCTCGCCACCAACATCACCAGCGTGGTGCGCCTGTCGCAGCGCTTCGGGGCGCACTTCGCGAAGCAGGGCGGAGGCGGGGCGCTGATGCTCGTCGCCAGCACGGCGGGCTTCGCGCCGCTGCCGTACCAGACGGCCTACGCGGCCACGAAGTCGTTCGTCATCAGCTACGGACGCGGCCTGGCCTACGAGCTGCGCAAGGCGGGCGTGTCCGTCACCGTCTTCGCGCCCGGCGGCATCGCCACGGAGATGCTGTCGGTGTCCGGCCTGGACCGGAAGTTCAAGGCGGGCGACGTGGGCATCATGTCCGCGGAGGCGTGCGCGCGCATCGCCGTGGAGGCGTTCGTGCACCGCCGCGAGCTCTGCGTGCCCGGCGTCCTCAACCGCTTCCTCGCGACGCTGATGAAGCTGCTGCCCCACGGCTTCATGATGGGGCGCTCGGCCGCGCTGTACGAAGGCGCGCTGCCGAAGGAGCCGCCCGCGCCTTGAAGCAGGCCCGGGCGGCGTCCGCCGCGGCACGTCAGGACAGCTTCACCCGCGTGACCTTCAGCTTGCCCACCTGCACGGTGTACTCGCCGGCCCCCAGCTCCGCCTTGGGGTCGGTGACCTTCTCACCGTTCACCTTCACGCCGCCCTGGCCCATCATCTTGCGGGCCTCGGTGGCGGAGGCGACGAACTTCGTCTCCGGCAGCAGCTTCGTGACGAGCAGCTTCTCCGCGCCCGCGAGCGAAACCTCCACGAGCGGCAGGTCCTCCGTGGACAGCTCCTTCTTGGCGAAGCGCTTCTCGAAGTCCTCCGCCGCCTTGCGGCCGGCCTCCTCACCCTGGAAGCGCGCGGCCATCTCCTGCGCGAAGGCGACCTTCGCGGCCTTGGGGTGCGCCGCGCCGGACTTCGTCTGCTCCTCCAGCTCCAGCACCTGCTTGAGCGGCATGGCGGAGAGCAGCTTGTAGTACCGCCACATCAGGTCGTCCGTGATGCTCATCAACTTGCCGAAGATGTTGTCCGCCGGCTCGTCGATGCCCACGTAGTTGTCCAGGCTCTTGGACATCTTGGAGCCGGTGATGACGCCGTCCACCAGCTTCGCGTCCAGGCCCTCCAGGATGGGGCCGGTCATGATGACCTGCGGCTCCATGCCCTCTTCCTTCATCAGCTGCCGGCCGACGAGCAGGTTGAAGAGCTGATCCGTCGCGCCCAGCTCCACGTCCGCCTTCAGCGCCACGGAGTCGTAGCCCTGCAGGAGCGGGTAGAGGAACTCGTGGATGGCGATGGAGGTGTTCTCCCGGTAGCGCTTCTTGAAGTCGTCGCGCTCCAGCATGCGCTGCACGGAGTAGCGCGCCGCCAGGCGGATCATCCCCTCGGTGCCCAGCGCGTCGAGCCACTCCGAGTTGAACTTCACCACCGTCTTGTCCGGGTCCAGGACCTTGAAGACCTGCTGCTTGTACGTCTCCGAGTTGACCTTCACCTGCTCGCGGGTGAGGGGAGGCCGGGCCGCGTTCTTGCCGGACGGGTCCCCGATGAGCGCGGTGAAGTCACCGATGAGGAACACCACCGTGTGGCCGAACTCCTGGAAGCGCCGCATGCGCGTGAGCAGCAGCGTGTGGCCCAGGTGCAGGTCGGGACGGCTGGGGTCGAAGCCCGCCTTGATGACGAGCGGCTTGCCCTTGTCATACGAGCGCTGGAGCTTCTTCTTCAGGTCCTCCGGCACGTGCAAATCCACGGTGCCGCGAGTGACTTCTTCGAACTGCTCTTCGGGGGTCGCCTTGCGCAGTGCGTCCGGGTTCATGGCGCCGCGGACACTAGCCCAAAAAAGACGACGGGCAGGGCGGGACTTCCATGTCCGCCCCACCCGTGGCTGTCACCCCGCCTGTCCCGCGGCTCAGGTACCGGTCAGGTGTCCAGGAAGTCGAAGCTGCGGCACAGGCCGCGCAGCGTCTGGCTCTCCGTGACGATCTGATCCATGTCCACGTCGTCGCTCGTCGTGGGCAGCACCTGGACGATCTGGTCGTTGAAGGCCAGACCCACCCGGCGGCTGCGCGAGCTGGCCGCCTTGAGGGTGGCGTCGTAGTAGCCACCGCCGCGCCCCAGCCGCTTGCCGTCCGGGCTGAAGCCCAGACCGGGCACCACGAACAGGTCGATCTGATCCACCGCGATCAAATCCGAGGAGTTCGTGGGCTCCCGGACGCCCAGGCGCCCCGGCTCCAGCTCACTCTCCGACTTGATGGCCCGGAAGGCCAGGATGCGCCCGTGCACGTGGGACAGCGGGTAGCAGACGATCTTCTCGTCCTGCAGCGCCGCGATGAGGATGTCCCGGGTAGGCACCTCGCCCCGGATGGGGGCGTAGAGGGCTACCGTCCGCGCATTCTGATAGTAGGGCGATGCCAGGAATCGAGACTGGACCTTGAGGCCACGCTCGTCGATGAGGTCATTGGTCATCGCCTTGCGGCGCGCCGTCAGTTCCTCACGAAGCGTTACCTTCTTCTCCGCCGCCGCCGCCACCGTATCCGCCGCCGTCTCGCTCACCGCCGCCGCTCCAAAGAAAGAGTCCCCCGCCGAGCCGTGTGTCCAGCGTCCATTGAACCCTTAGAAGCCAGGTGGGGACCGAAATCATGTCACCGCAGGCTTCCCTCATCCCCGGTGAAGGGGGAGGGCTTGCACATGGCGACCGAAACGGACCCCGGAATGGACGTATCGGTTCGAATTTCTGCTGGGCATCACGCACCCCGCAGGGAACAGACCTTTACTGCTTCAAAGCTCGCTACAAGTCCTTAGAATCACTGGGAAATTCCCAGGGCGTTCTGGGAAAATGATAAGGATGGAGAAGCGTGCGGTCAAGCCGTCCTCGCGCGTTTACAAGCCGCCCCGTGGACTTCTATGATGCCCGGGTCCCCGACATGTCGCTCCCGACCCCAACATTGGCTCTCGCGGCGGTAGCCTGCCTCGCCTCCGGATTCGCCTGGGCGGGTCCGCAGATGAACAGTACCTACCAGGCGGATGCCTTCGGCCCCATCGAGTTGCGCTCGGACGGGGAGCACCTCGTCGGCACGGCGCCGGCCGGGGGGCCCTGCCAGCGCCCGGTCGCCGAGCAGATCCTGACGGGGGACTTCCAGGGCAACGTCTTCCTGGGGGAGCTCACGCTCTGTCAGACAGGGGACACCTGCACCCCGTCCCGCAGCTTCCCGGTGATGCTCGTCTACAACGTGGAGGAGCGGGCGCTGGGCGGCGTGGTGAAGCTGGAGGACAGCTGCGAGTCCCCGGCCCTGCCCAAGAACCGGATGCTGGTGCTCCGTGCGGCGGAGCAGGGGGCCGCGCTGACGCCGACGCTGTCGCCCGTGTCGGCGCAGGCTCCTGAGCAGCGTCAGGCGCAGGCTCCCGTGCCTCCTCCTCCGTCCGGTGGGGCCGCGCAGGTGGCCGCGCAGCGCCGGCTGGAGCCGGTGGACGTGGCGGCGACCCTGAAGCAGGGGCAGTCCCTGCTGGCCCAGAACCCCATCGCCGCTTCGCGGCAGTTCCAGCTGGTGCTGGCCCAGGAGAAGGAGAAGAACAACGCCTGGGCGCTGACAGGCATGGGCGTGTCGCACTTCCTGCTGAATCAGCAGCCGGAGGCGCTCAAGTACCTGGAGCAGGCGCGCAGCGTGGGCCCTGGACCGGCGCGGGCGGAGGCCTGGTTCTGGATGGCGTGCGTGAAGCGCGCGGCCCAGGAGCCTCGGGTGGCCCAGGAGGCGCTGCGGCGGGCGCTGACGGAAGGCTGGGCTCCGCCGGAGGGCAATGTGCTGGTGGAGCGCGAGCTCCAGCAGTTCGCCAAAGAGGGAACGGTGTACGAGGCGCAGTTGAAGCAGGCCCGTGGCCGCAAGCGGGTCCAGGGCCGTGATCCGCAAGGAGCTGGAAGCGCCAGCCCGTGAACGCGCCGACTCCCGTGTCGAAGCCCATCCGCGTCTTCGGCAACTACGAAATCCAATCGCTGCTGGGCAAGGGCGGCATGGCCGAGGTGTACCGCGCGCGCGTGCGCTCCGGTCCCTACGAAGGCTGGACGGTCGCGCTCAAGCGGCTGCTGCCCGCGCTCACCCGCGACCCGGCGTCGGTGGACCTCTTCCGCCGCGAGGCGCAGCTGTCGCGCCAGCTGGACCACCCGAACATCGTGAAGGTGCTGGACGCCGGGATGCTGGACGACGTGTCCTTCCTGGTGATGGACCTGGTGGACGGGCGCGACCTGGGCCACATCCTGCGCCGGTGCAAGGCGCGCGGGATTCCGCTCCCCGTCGACTTCGCGGTGTACCTGGCGAAGGTGCTGCTGGAGGCGCTCGCGTACGCGCACACCGCCACCGGCCCGGACGGCAAGCCGCTGGGCATCGTCCACTGCGACGTGTCCCCGTCCAACCTGTTCATCTCCCGCGTGGGGGAGATCAAGCTGGGCGACTTCGGCGTGTCGCGCGTGCTGGTGGACGGCAAGCTCCAGGGCGGCGAGGTGCTGGGCAAGCCGTACTACCTGTCTCCGGAGTCGCTGCAGGGCGCCGTCACGCCAGAGGCGGACCTGTGGGCCGCGAGCGTGGTGCTCTACGAGCTGCTCACGCTGGGCCGGCCCTTCGTGGGCTCGACGCCGGAAGAGGTCTTCGCGGGCATCCTGTCGCGCAAGTACCGGCTCCTGCGCTCGGTGCGTCCGGACATCCCGCAGGCGCTGGACGACGTGCTGGCGCGCGCGTTCGCGGAGAACCCCGAGGACCGCTTCGCGTCCGCGGAGGAGTACGCGAAGGCGCTGTCTCCGCACTTCGACGAGAACGTGGGGACGCCGCTGGCCATCGCGGCGGTGGTGCGCGGCCTGTTCGGCACCACGGACGAGATGCCCGCGTACCGGGGCTCTCCGCCCAACGGCCCTTCTGACGACAACGGGTAGCCGGGCGGGCAGGGCCCTGACGCCCGGGCTCCCAGCCGGTGGAGCCCGCTGCGGCGCCTGCCCTGGATGATGACCTTTCCTCCCGCGAACATGCACCGGGAGGAGTCCATGGCGACCGAGCGAAAGCAGCAGCAGCCCGAGCAGGAGCAGCCCACCCGCGAGACGCGGCACGGCGACGAGCGGCTCCCGCCCAAGCCCGATGAGGCCAAGGAGGGCATCCCCGGCTACGGCCAGCCCGACCCGGAGGTCCGCGAGAAGAACCTGCCCGACCAGAAGTGGTGACCTGCCCCCGAGGCCTGCTTCAAGGCGCGGGCCTCAGCCTCCGAGGGCTCGCACCCGGGGCACATGCGTGCACAGCGCGTCCACGACGCGAGAGACCTCCGCGCCGGTGGTGCTGGGGCCCAGGCTGAAGCGCAGGCTTGAGCGCGCCTCGGCGGGGGAGAGGCCCATGGCGCGCAGCACGTGGGACGGGGACAGCGTACCGGAGGCGCAGGCCGCTCCCGACGACACGCGGATGTCCTCCAGGTCCAGCGCCATCAGCAGCGCCTCCCCCTCCACGCCCTCGAAGCGCAGGTTGCTGGTGTTGGGCACCCGGGGCGCGCCAGCGCCGTTCACCGTCACCCCGGGAAGCCGCTGGAGCACCTGCTGTTCGAAGGTGTCTCGCAGGGCCGCGACCCTCGCGGCGGTGCTGGATTGCTCCGCGGCGGCCAGCTCCAGGGCCAGGGCCAGGGCCTCCGCGTAGGGCACGTTCTGCGTGCCTCCGCGCCGGCCTCCCTCCTGGTGTCCGGGCGTCAGCGCCCGCACGTCCACGCCCTTGCGCACCACGAGCACGCCCACGCCCTGGGGGCCCCCGAACTTGTGCGCGGAGAGGGAGAGCAGGTCCGCGTCCACTTCGCGCAAGGTGAGCGGCACCTTGCCCGCGGCCTGCACGGCGTCCGTGTGGAAGAGGATGCCTCGCTGACGGCATGCGCGCGCGGTCTCCGCCACCGGCTGCAGCACGCCCGTCTCGTTGTTGGCCCACATCAGCGAACACAGCGCGGTGTCCGGCGTGAGCGCCTCCAGCACGGCCTCCAGCGGCACCCGGCCGTTGGAATCAGGCGCCAGCCGCACCACCTGGGCGCCGTCCTTCTCCAGCTGCGTGAGCGCGCCCAGCGCTGACGGGTGCTCCACCGTGGTGGACACCACGCGGCGGCGGTCCTTCACTGGGCGGGCCGCGTACGCTCCCACCAGCGCGAGCGCGTCCGCCTCGCTGCCTGACGCGGTGAAGGTGAGCTCCTTCGGCTCACAGCCCAGGACGCGCGCCACCTTCGCTCGCGCCGCGTCCAGCCGGGCCCGGGCCTCGCGCCCGCCACCGTGCACGCTGGACGCGTTGCCGAAGCCGCCCTCCGTGAAGGCCCTCGCGAGCAGCGCGCCCACCTCCGCGCGCACCGGCGCGGCGGCGTTGTGGTCCCAGTAGATCACGTGTCCTGCGCGGACAGCAGCGACTTCGGCCGCTCCTCGGAGACACCGAAGGCTTCGAGGAAGCGAGACACGACCTCGCGCTTGAGCGCCTTGCGCTTGCTCGCGCTGCCGGACAGGGGCAGCCGCGCGCCCGCCATGCTGCCGTGGCCGCCGGACGAACCGCCCAGGTCCTCGCACAGCTCGCGGATGAGGCGCCCCGCGTTCATGCGCCGGTCCTTCACGCGCAGGCTCAAGAAGAGCTGGTTGCGGTACGTCCCGTAGGCCAGGGACCACTTCATCCCTTCCAGGTACATCATCCGCTCCGCGACCTCCGCCACCAGGTCCGGGGAGTAGACCTCCTCCAGGTCGGTGATGATGGCGGTGCCGTAGACCTTGGCCTTCTCGATGGACGTGTGGAACAGCTGGAAGAAGCGCGCCGGCAGCTCCGGGTGCTCAATCTGTCCCAGCAGCTGCTTGTCACAGCGGGGGAACAGCCACAGGTAGCTGTCCACGTCCGTCTGGGTCGTCTCACGGCCCAGGTCCCGCGTGTCCGCCTTGATGCCGTAGAAGAGCGCGGTGGCGATTTCGACGGACGGCTCCAGCCGGGCGGCCCGCAGGTACTCCGCCAGCATGGTGGAGGTGGCGCCGAAGTCGCCGCCCACGTCCGCGAAGGGGGCCAGCAGGCTCTCCTCGCGCAGCGGGTGGTGGTCCACCACCAGGTCCGCGCGGTAGCGCGCCGGCAGCGAGTGGTTGCGCACCGGCGGCTGCGTGTCCACCAGGCCGAAGAGGTCGTACTGGCTGAAGTCGATCTGCGACACGTGCGACACCGGCAGCCGGAGCACGCGCACGAAGGCGACGTTCTCCGCCCGGCCGATGATGCCGCCGTAGCCCACGTGGGCCTCGATGCCGGCCTTGCGCTCCAGCAGATGGGCGAGCGACACCGCCGCCGCCATGGAGTCCGGGTCCGGGTTGTCGTGCGTGAGGATGAGCGCCCGGCGGTGACCCTTGGCCACCTGGAGCAGGCGGGCCAGCTTGTCGGCGGCGGGCAGCTTCGCCAACCGCGCTGGCGGAGGCTCCGTGAGCTCGCTCCCGGCAGGCAGCTGGGCGCGGCGGCTTTGGAGGGACGGGGTGACGGGCATGGGAACTCTTCTTTTACTTCCTCCGGCACGGGGATTCGAGAAGTCGGATGTCCTCCCCATGACGTTCCAGGGGTGTTTCCAACACCCCAATGGTGTCGACGTGCCGCGCGTTCTTCACGCCACGGCGGAGGACGGGCGGGACGCTTGCCCCCTCGCCAGTCCTCCGGGGGCACGCCGCCCCGGGCCGCGCTACTCCACCGTCTTGTACTTGCGGCCGAGGTCGCGGAAGTACTTCACGCCGTTGTCCAGCGAGTTCTCCATCGCGTCCATCAGCACCGTGCGGAACGTGGCCACGGGCGCGCGGAAGGACTCGTAGTAGCGCTGCCGGTCGATGGAGTGGATGACCGCGGGCATGTAGCCGTTGCGCAGCAGGATGAGGTTGCTGCACATGCGCCCCACCTTCCCGCTGTGCTCGGTGAAGGGGAAGATCTGCAGGAACTCGTGCTGCACCACCGCCGCCTGTTTGATGGGGTGGAACTCGCGGAACTCCGCGCTGGCGGTGTGGTCCACGAGCTTCTCCAGCCGGGCCTGGATCTTCGCGGGCTGGGTGATGTCGTGGAAGTAGGTGCGGTGCAGGGGCATGTCCTTGCGCAGCCCCGCGCGGTCGCGCTCCTTGGCCAGCTCCTTCTCCGTGCGCTCGCGGCGCTCCATGCGCGCACGCTCGGCCAGGGCTTCCGGCGTGTTGCCCAGGAAGAGGTCGTGCATCCGCTTGATGGTGGTGAGCGTGAGCGCGGACTGCTTCTTCGCGCCCGCGGCCTCCTCGCGGATGAAGTCCGCCACCGCCTTGTGGTTGCGGATCTCCAGCACCACCGGGATCATGGAGGCTTCCGCCGCCGTGCGCTCCGGGAAGAGCGCGGCCATCAGCTCCTGGTGCGTGTACACGACGCCTTCGAGCGCGGCGTCGTGGTAGATCCACGACATCTCGAAGCGGTCGAGGTACTCACGCGCTGGCGGCTTGCCCTTGTAGATCTCAAGGTACTCGCGCAGCTGCTCGTTCTTCTCGTCGATGTCCTGGTAGCGTTCCTTCACGGACTGCGGCTCCTTCTCGCTCCGGCCCGCCCCGGGCGCTGGTTCTCAGAGGCTGCGCCGGGAGGTACAACGGCACGCGGAGTCTAGAAATTCCGCGCGGTTGGAACAAATAAAACCCGACTAGAGATTCACCAGGAACACCTCGCACGCCTGGTCCAGCAGGTCTTTTGAAAGGGCTGGCGGGATTTGCCGGTATCGGGCGGCGTCCCGGATGAGCGACACGAGGTCGCGGGGGTGGCAGGAGCGCATCTCCATGCTGCGCGGCTTGTAGTAGTGCTCCACCAGGTAGGTGATGGCCTGGTCCACGTAGGGGATGCCCGCCGCCTCGCACACCCGGCGGAAGATCTCCCGGTAGGACTCCTCATCCGGGTTGCCCACTTCGATCTTGTACTTGATGCGCCGCAGGAAGGCCTCGTCCACCAGCTCCTTGGGGTCCAGGTTGGTGGAGAAGACGAGCAGCTGATCGAACGGAATCTCGAACTTCTTGCCGGTGTGCAGGGTGAGGAAGTCCACCCGCTTCTCCAGGGGGACGATCCACCGGTTGAGCAGGTCCGTGGGGTGGACCTTCTGGCGGCCGAAGTCGTCGATGAGGAGCATGCCGCCGTTGGCCTTCACCTGGAACGGCGCCTCGTAGAAGCGGGTGCTCTCCGAGTAGATGAGATCCAACGTCTCCAGCGTCAGCTCGCCGCCCACCACCACCGCGGGGCGCCGGCAGAGCGACCAGCGCTTGTCCATTTCGAAGGTCTGCCGGCGGCCGTTGGCGTCGCGGCCCACCTCCAGCGACACGGGCGTGTGGATGATGCGGTCGAAGACCTTGATGATCTGGTTGTCGATTTCCAGGCAGTGCGGGACGAACACCTCGCCGCCGAACATGTGGGAAATCGCCTCCGCCAGGCTCGTCTTGCCGTTGCCCGGCGGGCCGTAGAGGAAGAGCGAGCGGCCGGAGTTCACGGCCGGGCCCAGCTTGTCCATCAGCTCCGCGGAGACGGTGAGGTGGCCCAGGGCGGAGACCAGGTCCTCCTGGCCCACGACGGGCGTCTCCTCCGTCTGGCTGCTGATGAGGGCGTTGTACTGTTCAATCGGGACGGGGGCGGGGCCCACGTAGGTGGAGCGGGTGAGGGCGTCACGCGCGTACTCGCGGCCCTTCTCCGTGAGGGCGAACTCCACGGACGCGCGGCCAAAGCCCTTGCCGCCGCGCAGGTCCACGAGCTTCTCCGCGGCGAGGAAGTCCACCACGTGCTCCACCACGCCGGACCAGGGCAGGCACATGCTTTCGGCGATGGCCACGCCCGTCCCGGTGCCGGCGTAGTAGAGGAACTTGAGGCCCAGGTCCGCGAGCAGACCCATCCTCAGTCCCGTGTCCTCCAGCGACTTCGGCTCACCCGGAGCGATGTCGAGGACGGACGGGTTCTCCAGCTTGAAGGGATTGTCTTCGTACGCGTAGCCGGCGGGAGGCATCGGGTACGGGTTCTACCCGATTCCCCCGTCCGCCGGGACTTCACGTCCACGGACTGTCCGTCAAACGTAGGTCAGCCAGTCCGCATAGCGGGCTTCCTGGCCCCGCACGACGCGGAAGTACATGTCCTGGACGAACTTGCTGATGGGGCCGGGCTTGCCGTCGCCAATCTGGCGGTTGTCCACCTCGCGCACGGGGGTGATCTCCGCGGCGGTGCCGGTGAAGAAGACCTCGTTGGCGATGTAGAGGGCGTCACGGGTGACGGTGACCTCCTCGATGGTGGTGTGGCCGGCGTCCTTCAGCAGCTTGAGCACCGTGTCGCGGGTGATGCCGTCCAGCACGGGGGAGGAGAGGGGCGGCGTCTTGATGACGCCCTTCTTGTTCACCATGAAGATGTTCTCGCCCGAGGCCTCCGCGACGAAGCCGCTGATGTCCAGGAGGATGGCCTCGTCGTAGCCGGCCATCACCGCCTCGCGCTTGGCGAGGATGGAGTTCACGTACTGGCCGGTGATCTTCCCGCGCACCATGTTCACGTTCACGTGGTTGCGCGTGAAGGAGCTGACCTTGGCGCGGATGCCTTCCTTGATGCCCTTGTCGCCAAGGTACGCGCCCCAATCCCAGGCGGTGATGCCCACGCGGGTGGGGTTCACCGCGCCCAGGCCCATGGCGCCGTCGCCCATGAAGGCCACCGGGCGCAGGTAGGCGCCGTTGGCGAACTGCTGCTTCTGCTTGCGCAGCAGGTCCACCGTGGCCTCGATCAGCTCATCCTCGCTGTAGGGAATCTGCAGCATGATGATGTGCGCGGAGTCGAGCAGGCGGCGGATGTGCTCGCGCAGCCGGAAGACGGCGAGCCGGCCATCATGGGTCTTGTAGGCGCGGATGCCCTCGAAGACGCCCAGGCCGTAGTGGAGGGCGTGCGTCATCACGTGCACGTTGCCCTCGTCCCATTTCATCAGCTTCCCATCGAGCCAGATGTGTTCGGCGCGCAGCACGGTGGATGAGGTCGAGCTCATCGGGGTGTTCCTCTCGGGCTAGGGGTGGGACAGCTGAGGAACTTGTACCCAGGCACACCGGGAGCGCAAAGCGTGAAACGCCAACGATCGCCTGTCCGGTGTCCTTTATCCGCGGCGCTCTGCGTCAGGCCTGCGCGATGGTGGGCAGGTTGGCGCGGGCCTTCTCGATGTCGCCTTCGTATTTGAGGACGAGGTTGAGCGTGGCGGCGACGACGTCCGCGCTGAGCGCTTCCGCGTTGAGCAGCGCCAGGCTCTGCGCCCAGTCCAGCGTCTCGCTGATGGACGGGGCCTTCTTCAAGTCCAGCGCGCGGATGGCGGCGACGGCCTCCACCACCTGCTCGGCCAGCACCTGGGGGACCTCCGGCAGGCGCGAGCGGACGATTCTCAGCTCGCGCTCGCGGTCCGGGAAGTCGATGTGCAGGTGCAGGCAGCGGCGCTTGAGCGCGTCCGACAGCTCGCGGGCGTTGTTGCTGGTGAGGATGACGCGCGGGACATGCTTCGCCTTGATGGTCCCCAGCTCCGGCACCGTGACAGCGTTGTCAGAGAGGACCTCCAGGAGGAAGGCCTCGAACTCCGGATCCGCCTTGTCGATTTCGTCCACCAGCAGCAGCGCGGGCGTGTCCGACAGCTGGGCCTGGAGGATGGGGCGGGGGAGGAGGAAGCGCTCGGAGAAGAACACCGCGTCGCCGGACGCGAGCCGGTCCGCGGCCTCCGCCAGCGTGGCCGTGCCCTGCGTCAGCTCGCCAATCTTGTCCTTGAGCAGCTGCGTGTAGAGCAGCTGCTTGGCGTACTCCCACTCGTAGAGGGCCTTGGCCTCGTCCAGGCCCTCGTAGCACTGGAGGCGGAGGAAGGTCCGGTCCAGCGCCTGCGCCAGGGCCTTGGCCAGCTCCGTCTTGCCCACGCCGGCCGGGCCCTCCACCAGGATGGGCTTGCCCATGCGGTCCGCCAGGAACACCGCCGTGGCGATTTCAGGAGACGACAGGTAGCCCACCGCCTCCAGGCGACGCGCCGCGTCCTCCACGCTGGTGAACGAGCGGATCTCCGAAGTCAGTCGAGGGGGGCTCACGCCCGTCAACTTAACCGACGGTTTCCCGCCGACTGCGGCAAAAATGCCAGGGTTGTGGGGGCGCCGTCCGCACTCTTGAGGACCGTGGGAGCTGTAAACCTGCGGAATCAGAGTGCGTAACTATTTTCGCACCGCGGGCATGCACCGTGCATCTATGCGGGCGTATCTCAGGACGACGAGGTCGCGGGTCATGTGGGCGTGGCTGAAGCTGGCGATGGCGGTGTTGGTGGTGGTGATGCCGGGGGGCTTTCCCCTCGTGCTGGCGTACATCGCGACGCGGACGTTGCTGGAGCGCTGGCGGGTGGCCCAGGCGCAGGCCCGGGAAGAAGGCCGTCCGGTGTCGGTGGTGCGGGACGTGGTGGGCGCGCTGCACTTCCGGGACCTCATCCGTGAGGCACGGGCGGCCACGGCGCTGTAACCGGCCGGCGTAGGACCGTCTTGAGATGGACGAAGGGCCCGGCACTCCACGGAGTGCGCGGGCCCTTGTCGTTTCCGCGGGGGGTGACGGCTACTTGTCGAGCTCGTCGACGAGCGCCGTCCAGTCGTCCTCCCCACCGGCTTCGGGGGCGGTGGGCAGCTGCATCACCATGGTGCGCTCCGGGGCCTCCTCGTCCACGGGGACGGGGACGGGGGT
>NZ_RAWC01000056.1:0-43710 GCF_003611685.1 Corallococcus sp. CA049B
GCCCCAAGCCCCGGCCCCCCATCAGTTCGCGGTGAACGTCGTGTCGTTGCGGTAGAGCAGCGTCTGCGACCAGTCCGCCGTGTAGACGAGCGTGTCCACCCGGTAGGTGCCCGCGCTCAGCGACGTGGGAAGGGTGAACGCGGACGTGTACCCGCGCGTCTGGCCGGCCGTGAACGCCTGGTTCGTGTACGCCGTGGACGTCGCCAGCGCGGAGCCGGTCGCGTTGCGGAGCTCATACCTCACCACGCCGGGCTCACCGTGGCCTTCGTGGTGGAGAGCTGCACGTAGTACGTGTCATCCCCGCCACCGTTCGTGGCCGCGTCGTTGACGCCCCACTCCGGCACGGACAGCCGCTTGTCGTGGGATTGGGCGAAGGTCTTGAACTTCGTCAGCGCCGGACCGAACTGCGCGTTCCACACCGACTGCCACCGCGTGAGCGCGCATGAACCCGTGCAGCCCGCCGGAACGGGATAGGCGCCGTTCCAGCCCTGGTCGTACATGTCCAGGCCGACGTAGTCGACATACGCGTCGCCCGGATACGTGGCGCTCAGGTCCGCGGCGGAGATGTCGTAGTTCGGGTTCCAGTCGAACTCGAAGCCCGCGTCCGGCTGCTGCGTGCGCATGGCCGTCACGATGCGGCGGAAGCACGCGGCGAAGTTCGCCTGCTGGCCGTTGCCGGAGTACCAGGGCATCCAGCTGCCGCTGAACTCCCAGCCCAACCGGATGATGGTGCCTTGGAGCTCATAGGCCACCAGGTTGGACGCCAGGTTCTTGAAGCGCTGGTCATACGCACCCGCCGCGCACGACGCGAGCGTGCCCTGCCCGCTGGGGAACATCGCCACCGAGTAGTTGAAGCGCCGCCCTGGCTTCGCCTTCACCCAGGTGCGCCACGCGCCCAGCTGCCAGCCCGGGTTCTCGATGTTGCCCCAGGAGTCCTTCGCCTGGTGCCCCTGCCCCATCTTCACGTCGAAGCCCAGCCAGGTGGAGTACGCGTTCACCGCGTTCGGCTGCGAGTACACCTCGCCCCGGTACACGCCCGTCAGCGGATCCGCCGAAGCAGTCATGCCGGCACACAGCGTGGACACCACGGCCAGGGAGGAGAACAAACGCTGGAGGCGCGAATGCATGAGGAGGAACTCCTGGAGGTGGGAAGCAAGGCTTTACAGACCTTCAATGATTTACAGCTTACGTGTCAACGCGGAGTGGTCCGGCTTCACTGTCCGTGGGTGCCCGCCGGTACGCGCCGGGGCCCACGCCCCAGCGGCGCTTGAAGGCCTTGCTGAAGGCGGGCGCGCTTTCGTATCCGGCGCGCTCCGCGATGGTGTCCAGGCTGTCGGTGGACTCCCGCAGCCAGCGCGCCGCGCGGATCATCCGCCAGTTGGCCAGGTAGTGCAGCGGTGTCTCCCCCACCAGCGCGTGGAAGCGCGCGGCGAACCCGGAGCGCGACACGCCCACGGACCGGGCCAGCTGCTCCAACGTCCATGGGGTGCCGGGCTGCTCGTGCATCAGCGCGAGCGCGTTCCCGACCGCGGGATCCGCCAATGCCTTCCATCCCGCCGGGCCCCCTCCCCCGAGCGCCGTCTGGGCCCGCAGCGCGTGGACGAGCAGCACGTCCGCCAGCCGGCCCAGCACCAGCGCGCTGCCCGGCCCCGGCAGGGCGGTCTCCGCGGTGATGAGCTGGACGCTCGCGGCGAGCGAGGGCGTCCCCTGCCCCTCCTGCGTGGACAGGCGGATGATGGAGGGGAAGGCCCGCAGCAGCGGATGCGAGGGGTCCGCGCCGAACTGGAAGCAGCCGGTGATGAGCGTGGTGAGCGGCCCGGTCCCGCCCAGCCGCGTGGCGGGTGGGCGGAGCATCTGCGACGGGATGAAGTCGCTCGCGGCGGGGGTGCGGCGGCCACCGTCATCCAGCACGTGCACGGGCGCCCGGGGCAGCAGCACCACGTCTCCGGCGGACAGGAACACCGGCTTCGCCGTGCCCTCCACCTGGAGGCGCAGGCTTCCGCGCGCCACCACGTAGAAGGACGCGTTGGCCTTGCGGGGCAGGCGCACCGCCCAGGGCGCGCCCAGCTCGAAGCGGCCGAAGAGCAGCGTCTTGAACCGCAGCGTCTCCAGCACGTCGGAGACCACGTCGGTCTTTCCGTCCGGAGGCATTGGACTCGGAGACAGTTCTTTTGGACGCAGTGACATGGAGCGTCCATAACGGGCGGCCTATTCATGGTCCATCACCTCTTGCTGGAGGCCGCACATGGACCGCACCTCTCCTGACCTGGCCCGGCTGATGGACGCGCACCTCGCGCTCATCGCCACGGACGTCGAGCGCTGGCTGGCGCTCTTCTCGGATGACGCCGTCGTCGAGTTCCCCTACGCCCCCTCGCTCGGCGGGCCGTCGCGGCTGGAGGGCATCGCCGCCATCCGCGCCTACTTCGCGCCCATCACCGCGCACTTCCAGGGGCTCACCTTCACGAACATCCAGCGCTACCCGGGCGTGGATTCAGCGACGGGCTGGCTGGAGGTGCACGGCTCCGCGACGCTGCAGCCCGGGAACATCCCCTATGAACAGGACTACGTGATGCGGATGCAGGTGCGCGACGGCCGCATCGTGCACTACCGCGAGTACTGGAACCCGCTGGCCGCGCCCCGCGGCACCTTCGAGGCCTTCACCCGGGAGCAGGCATGACGCGCATCCTCGTCATCGGAGCCGCCGGCAACACGGGCCGCCCCATCGCGCAAGGGCTCACGGCGGAGGGCTTCACGGTGCGCACCGCCACGCGCGACACACGGCCTCCCGACGCCGCCGCCGAACACGTGCGCTTCGACTGGGCGGATCCGTCCACGCACGAAGCCGCGTTCGAAGGCGTGGACCGGCTGTACGCCCTGGCGCCCGCGCTGGTGGAGGACCCGTCCGCCCTCATGACCTCCGTCCTCAAGCGCGCGCTGGCGGGCGGCGTGCGGCGGGTCGTCCTGCTCTCCGCGTCCGCGGTTCCGGAGGAGGGCCCGGGGCTGGGACAGGTGCACCACTTCCTGCGCACGCACGCGCCAGAGTGGGCCGTGCTCCAGCCGTCATGGTTCATGCAGAACTTCATCAGCCCCGGCCACCACCACGCGGCCAGCCTCCAGCGCGACGGCGCGCTGGTGACGGCCACCGGCCAGGGACGGGTGGGCTTCGTGGACGCGGCGGACATCGCGGCGGTGGGCGTCCGGGCGCTGGCGGATGCGCGGTCGCACGACACGGCGCACGTCATCACCGGGCCCCAGGCGCTGAGCTACGACGACCTCGCGGCCATCCTGTCCCGGGTGTCCGGCCGCCCCATCCGGCACGTGCACGCGACGCCGGAGGAGGCACAGCGGCACCTCCAGGCCTCCGGCATGCCGGAGGTCTATGCGAGCTTCCTCACGCTGCTCGACACACGCATCCGGGACGGCGCGGAGGGCCGCGTGACGGACACCGTGCGCCGGGTCACCGGCCGCGCTCCGCGCGACTTCGAAGCCTTCGCCCGGGCCCACCCGAACGCCTGGCGTTGAAGCCACGAGCCCCCTCGGGGAAACGCGCCACCGCCCGGACGACGGGCGGCGGCGCGGACGACTCAGGTGCAGGTCTTCGGATAGCTGGTGTTCGGCAGGCAGACCTTCACCTGCCCACCGTTGCAGCCGCACCAGTTGGACGTGCACTGCGAATCGCTGCTGCACGCCGTCCAGTTGGCGCACTGCTTCGGATATGTCGAGTTCGGCAGACACACGCGGGTCGTGCCCCCGTTGCAGCCACAGCGATTGGAGGTGCAGTCCGAGTCCCCGCTGCACGACGCCCAGTTGGGCTGCAGCTGCGACTCCACGCTGCCCACTTCCACTTCAGACGCCGTCTCCTCCGACGTCACGTCCATGCCACCGCACGCCAGCAGCGGCAACACCAACAAGGCCAGGAACAGGCTTTGACGCTTCATCAGTCCCCTACCGTATACCGCGAATTGGGACCTGCTGCAGGCAACGCTTCAGCGTTGCATTTTCAAGAAAAGGAACCTGCAGCCGAAACAGCCGACTATTGGCGTCTTTGTAAAGCAGGTCACCCTGACCAAGCAGCGTCTCGGCACCGCCCTCATCAAGAATGATGCGACTGTCATGATTCTGAGGAAGCTTTAAGGCAAATCGATGGACAATATTCGCCTTGATCGCCCCCTTCAGCGCGTTCGCATCAGGGCGCTGCATACACACAATGAGGTGAATGCCTGCCGCACGAGCCTTTTGAGCCAACCTGGCGATCGCACCTTCAAACGCATCTCGCCCGTGCTTCTCTGTGAAGCTGGACACCATCTCTGCATACTCATCAAAGACTGCGACAAAGTAAGGCTCCTGCTTCGCAGGATTCTCTTCGTTGTACTCCGCGAGATTGTCGCAAAGCGCAGCATCGAGCAGGCCATAGCGACGATCCATCTCTTGAACAAGCTCCTCCGACAGCAGCCTTGCCTCGTCTGGGCTCTTTGCCATCTCACGGTCAGCAGCGTGTTCCGTCTGAGCAAAGACCCGAAAGTCCATGGGCTTGCTGCTTGAAAGTCGGAGTTTCAACTGTACAGGAGACTTCCCAAGAAGAAGGGTAAGAATTAGGTTACGCAGAAAGACCGTCTTACCGCTTCCGGTCGTCCCGGCAACGAGCATATGAGGCATGGCTGCAAGGTCCACCCACAATGCGCGTCCAGTAACATCGATTCCGGCGCAAAACCCCAAAGTGAGTTCTTGCCGGGCCGCCATAAACGATGAATGACCTATCAGCTCATCAAACCCCACGGCATACGAAAGTTCCGACATTGGCAGGTCGAGGCCAATAGCGTGCCGGTCAGGCACGTTTGTAATGTGAATATCAGATGTCGTGGTCCCAACCACTCGCGCGATATCCTCGCTAATGCGACGGACTGCGTTGATGGATTCTCCTGGAGCAAGTCGCACATGTGCACGCAAGAGCCTTGGCCCCCTGTCCGCCTCCCGAGCAGAGGGAGGTGAGGCAAGCCGGACCTTGTGCCCGACAAGAGCTCTTTCGAGCCGACTGATCGCCGCCACCACCGGCTCGTCAGCATACGGAGCTACTTTTACCGGCCGTTCCACTGCTGCCTTCAGGCCAAGTTGAGGATCCGCAGCCACGGAGGCACGCCTTTGTGAAGCAGCCACCGACAGACGCGCCTGCGGGTCCTCATCCAAGGCCAACTCTGACGAGAGGTTCGCATCTCCATGGAGCGTTGACGCCGCCGGAGCATTAGGAGCGACTGGCAGGAGTTCATTTTGGTGGCGTGCGACGGCGACAGACGCACGCAGCACTCTCATTGGCTCGGAGACTGGCGCAGAGGGTGCCATTTGGCGCCGAGACAGGCCACTTGCCGTCCCGACACTCTGGTAATGGCCAAGACGAGGGAGCGTAGAGGGAGGCTCTGAATCCAGGGTAGGACTGTCGGCAAGATCAAACGCGAGCCACTCCACGAGAGAACGTGGAATGGTGATGATGCGGACACCCTCTTGTTCGTCCACTTGGACCTGTTCGGTCCCCGAGGCACCTGTGTGCAACAGAAAAGCATCTCCTACGAGATGCCTTCCTTCTGCCGCAATGGTGTAGTCGACCGAGTAATTTCCGGTCGCCAAGTTTGCAGATAGCGCAGGCACATTTAGGAACTCATAGACGCTAGAGTCCATTACATTCATCGCAACAGCCTGCTCAACCTGAGCCTTAATGAGCAGAGAAAGCTGCTTGTGCCGAAATGCGGCATCCAACGGCTTAGGGTCACCGGCAAGCCGCTCCTGAAGCAGTTGCTGGGTATTCCGCACTTGGCCAACTGCTTTCTCACGGGTCCCCAACGCACCCTTACCAAATTTAACTTCCACAACACGTCCGAAGAGGCGGGAAGGCTGTCCCTTTTCGGTCGGGGTCAGATACAGAACGAGCAAGTCATCACACCACCTAGCTGCTTCTTGGTTCTCTCCGTCGTCCACTTCGTTCGTGTATCGGTAGACAAGGCCACCTTTGCGACTCAGTCCTGCAGCTGGAGTGGCCCGAAGCAGGTCCTCCAAACTCACGTAGACTGGCACCACTGAACCAACATTTGTCGGCAGAATCATGCTCCCATGCACGCCATGCTCAATCCGCCGCAACCAACGGTAGGCAAGCGTCGCACCAACATTCCCCTTCAACCGCATACTTGTTCGTGTGTCCGCGATACTTCCGAGCAGAAAGTCGAGCGCCCAAGCACCGGAGAGAACGTTAATATCATCAAGGATAGCATTAGCAGCCCTGCGAGCTTCCACAGTCCGGCCGGCTACATCCAAATCTGCAGTAGTAAGAATTTCACCAAGCTGCTCCCTATACGGGGTGGCATTGCGCGTAACCGTAATAGTGTCATAGCCAGGGCTTTCAGGAACTTCTTGATCGCTATACTCAATAATGGCTGGGGCGTCCTCCAATGCCCCCCCTGCGGAACACCTCAAGTGACAGCTCCCGGTCCAGGTGCACCACCCAGTCGCTATGCTTGTATGTATTTTCCAAATCACGCACATTGGGCAAGGAGCACTCCCAATAAATACCCTTGTCGCGCGACAGGTCGCTATCGCGACAGCCGCGCTGGAGCGCGAGCAGTCGGGCAAGCGCGCCACGTAGTCCCTGTGCATCTGGGTCGACCCAAAGACCTCGCTGGCTGTGCAGCCGACCGTCAGCGCCGGGAGGAAGAGTCCTGCGAAGTGGGGTGGCTAGTAACCCCTGCCCAAACGCTCCATCCCACCACTCATTCAACGGTCCCGTTTTTCCTGACTGCTGCCGGGCATCCACTAACCCATGAACAAAGCACAGATGCACTGCATCCAGATGGGAGCGCGGTCCATCTGTCCCACAGAACCGATAGCGCAGGCGCGCCATGAGCCCCTGGCGAATAACATCCTCATCCGCCGCCCCAATTTGTTCTTGAAAAAAACGCTCGAAGGCGGCACCGTGATCCGCATCGACGCTTGTGGAGAAGAAAAACACGTCGATGGCCGGGATTTGCTCCATTGGCAGACTCCGGATCCGGTCCGAATGCTCGCGCATCGTGTGCCGTAGCCATTGTTCCAGTCCCTCAAGTAGATGCCGCCCATCGCCCGCATTGACGAAGCCAATTCGTAGCGCCCGCCGCTCATCGCGCAGGTGCGGGTGCATTCGCAAGTAACGCGCTACCTTGTTGGCCACGACGCGACCAACGTAGTCCAACGGCTTTCTGTGAACATGCCTCAACTCTGGCAGATACTCCAGATGGAAAGCAGCACTATCAGTAAGTAACAGGCGAGCATTGCCATTATGCCATAAATACCAATCATCCACCACAGTGCGTGGAATTAGCTGCTCAACCTCCTCGCGAGAGAGTTCGAAGCGCCACCCTACGACACCGCCACGGCTCTCCTTCGCAGCAATGACGTTTGCAGCAAAACCATCCTGCAACTGCAATACCGCAGCCAGCAGCCATGGATGGGTCGGCAAGACAATCAGACGCTCTAACTTTTCTTCGCCATCCAGCAACCGCAACGTATCGGTCTGAAGAAGAGCATCATGATCGCTACCGTACCGCAGTGAGCCTCCTTGCAACGTGTCCTCAACCGCATTGCTCCATGCCGCAAGGTAGGCTTCAATTTCACGGCGGGCTCGGTCAAGAGGCAGGAGAGTGATAGCCACTGCGGCATCGTCGACCTCACGGCGGAACCGAGGAAAGCGCTCTTCGGCTAGCGTTCGCAATTTCTCAAGCACTCGGACGCGAGCCTCACGAAAGCGCTCGACCGCTGCCTGGTCGTAAGAACCTCGCTCAGTTAGGCTCCTCCACTGGATACCTACTCGCTCAAGCCAGGGCTTCGTAGGCTGTCTTAAGATGCGGGCTACAGCGCGTTCATACAAAAAGGCCTCGGGCGCCGTCCTCGCAGGCCAGATCTCTCGTGTGACTCCCTCGGCGAGATCCACCTTAAAGCGCGCTGGGACCTCATTCACTTCGAGGACGGCATCTAAGTACCGCGCGCACGTTCGCAGTGCTGTAGTAGTGCGATGACCGAGACGTGTTGTGCTACATGCGAGTTCAAGAAGCTCCTCATACGCGAAGCGACCATCTTCTGGGTCATCCACTTCCTCCTGAGGACGCTCGTCGACGACACGTGGCATCAGAGGGCTGCCTTCCAGCAAAACTAGGAAGATAGGGCGCTCCTCCAGTTCTCGGGTGGCGTCTACTGACTCGACCTCACCAATGGCTACGGGCGCGGAGCCAGTGGGAGTGTAGCGGTGGAAAGCACGCCGGCCCTCGGCTACCCACGCTTGGTCTTCAAGGCTCACTTGTCGTGCCTCTTCAGTCACGACTTCAGCCGCGTCCGAGCCATAAATTACAACCATTAGCGCATCAATTGGATGGCGCAGACTGCGGGGGCCTCGGGTGAGCGCGAGCCGGACAACTGCGAAACCATCCCTTGTGGGTGGCTGAAGCGTGAACAGAATTTCCTCTGCACCATCCTTGACAGGAATCTGCTTCGGATCTAGCCGACTTTTCTCAACATCCCAGACGATTATCTGGGCGCGTTCCTTTCTATTATTGAATGCTCGCCCGAGCCGAATGCGAACGGCAAAGGGGGTTAGCGATGAAACAACCACTAGGCAATCATCCGCCTGTCCAAGCGTGTGGTGATGGGCGGTTCCTTCCACTCTCAACGTGCTTCGGTTGAACGTATTCTTCTGCCGCTTCTGGCGCCGCAGATCCATTCCGGAGAAGGTGGCGAGGTCTAATGCCCTAATTCCCTCGCGCCCGCCTTGAGCAATCTGCAGGGCTTTCTCTGGTTGATCCTCGAAAACCTCGGCGAGTACATGTTCTGGATCCACAATGGGGTTCTCGAAAGCCTCATTAAGGAACTCTCGCAACAGCGCATTGTCATAGAGCCTGCCTTCACCTCGCTGGCGTCGACGCTGGTCCTTATCCTCCAGAATGCGTACCGGCTCGCCCTCTGCAAAGTCAGGGGTAGCATCCATAAGGAAGCACCCCAGCATTGGCAGTCGACGCCCCTGTTCTTCAGGAGGACTGTTTGCGACAGTCTCGACGTAGCGTTCGAACTCCTCGAACACTCGGGGCCATCGGGCTTCAGGAGATTGGTGTCTGCGGTACACCTCTGCAACTTTTCGCAGCGGCGATTCAGGCGGAGCTCCTACCCGATCGATCACAGCAGTCAGGAGCTGTTCGAGCGTCAGAAGCATTTTGTCTGCCAGGAGGTCCTGCGCACTCTTCTGGGTCTCGTTGCCTTCAGCCGTAATTACTACGAGCAGCCGCGGTCGGGGAGCATTGACGGAGTAATGGTCACGAAGACAACTCGCAAACCCCTCACTACCCCGGTTCGTGCCAACACTCAGATCCCCCTCTCCATGCGTATCGCTCACCAAATAGGGGATGACTTCGTACGCACCTTCATCAATCGCAGCAAGTCTAACTCGACGCTCACCACCACCATCCTGTGGAACATGGACTTCGGCTTCTGCACGTGCACGCGAGAGCAGTGCGGAGAACAGCACTCCGCTCACGTCCTTCGGCAGGTAGTCGACGAGGTGTCTGTTTGACGTTCGGAACCCCTGCTCCTTGACGCGCCTAAGCAACAGCTCAGCACTGAGTTCTCCGAGCGGAAGAGACTTGGATAGCTTGTCCATAGTTCAGGCGACCCTTGGCGTCATCAAATTGCGCACATAGGCGGCTTCACCAGCATCGCTATACCGTTCGTAAACGCCCATGGAGCGCAGGTGGGCAAGGAGCCGCTCTCGCTCCTCCGAATCGAACCGTAACCCGTAGCGTTCGAGTCGCGTCCAGAGATTGTCCACGGGAACCTTCTCTCTTCCCGCTCCGATCGATAGGAGCAATACTAACGGCAGCACACCCGCTCCGAGTTCAAAAAAGGCACCAACTCGCTGGCGTGCCTGGACTAGGCCGTATTGGCCTTGCTGCAGGAGGCTTGAGGTAACTTGGATTCCTTGACGATACGCGCGACTACCCGCTGCATTGCGGCTGCTCTGTATATTATACATCTCATATAGCCGACGCAGGGCATGCAATGGGCTTGCCGACTTTGAAATTTCATCAAACGCCCGCTCTCGACTAGTCTCGGCCACTTGGGTCTGTGCAAAACGAACACAGAGTGCGGTCAGCGCCTTGCGCAAGAAAGACTCGAACTGCGGCTCCCGCTCCATGCGCTCTATGAGTTGCCTCGGTCCCCGTGTAGCAGCCTGGAGTTTCGCAAGCACTTCGGAGGTTAGCTCTCCTTGGCGCCATGCATCTACATCTCCCCACTGGTTCACTAAGTAGACCTCCGCAAGCCTCCGGAGTTGGACGAGGATCAGCAGGTGAAAGTGGAAGACGGCAAGCGAGGTATCTAGCTCCTCGAAGCTCACACGGGCGGGCGTCCGAAGCGAGATTGTACGCAACTCCGGATCGGGAGCTCGGCAATACAATCGGCCCGCGAATGGATGATGCTGCGCCTGAATGCGAAGTGTTTCCTCAAGGTCCTGTAGGTTCCGGGGATCAGGGGCATCCATCTGCTTATAGAGGAAATCCATCTGCGGATTGAGGACGCTGGCAACCCTCGGTTGGTAGAGTCCGAGGTGCAGAATGAGCAGCAAATTTAGCTGCTGAAAGAAGTCGGCAGGGGGCAGCGCAGCCTGAATCAGGGTACGCAGGTCCTCTCTAAAAAGCCGGGAGGCTTCCAGGTCAAATGGAACCTCAGCCGCCTTTGCAGTTTCCGGCAGATGAAAGGTGGGCTCCGCCAATGGACTCCACCCGGGCTGAATCCTCTCCAGCACAATGCGCTGGGCCAGATCAAGGTCCGCTGGAGGGCGCCGCATCTGCTCCACAAGATCGCGGATGAGGTCGACGTCAAGAGAGCCATCGTCATTGCGGCATAGGAGAAGAAGCGTTCGTTCAGTAAACCCCTTGGATTCGCTCTCACCCTTACTAGCAGCCTTCACAGCAAGAACGTGAAATGCGAGGGTGATTTTCTTTGTAAGAGTCTCTGCGCGAAACAAATTCTCTAGAGGACTGAGTTCGCCAGAGACAGCCTCTTCCATCGACGCGCCAGCTTCAATTCCTGTCGTAAGGGCAAACAACAATCGAAAAGGCGTACGCTCCGGAGCGTCGGCATTGACCGAGTCGGGAACGATGTCAGGGAGGACGCGACGCTGCCAGTCGCGAAAGCGGGTGTTGCCACGACCATTAGAAACAGGCAGCTCAATCTCCACATCATCAACAACAAGCGTTTGACGAGTGGCGAGGTCTGACATGCTACGCATTGCAGCCAGCCAAGTAAGATCAATTGGCATGTCGGTTCCTCAGCGGGTCAACTGAAGATGGGGCTGGCCGAAGTCGTCAATATATAGACGGGACAACTTCTGAGCGTCCGCATCCCACACATAGAGATCTTTAGCGCGTCGAGCCTGGGCTAGCTCATTCCCCACGCGCTCGCCAATGTATAGGAGTGCCTGATGCTGCGTTAGGTCGCGCATGGACGGTTTCTGTCCAGCCGATACTCTGCGTAGGAAACTATAGAGGGCGAGATCTACCGTGAGTCGCACACCTAGCAGCGTCAGGCTGACTTGGTTTGGTCGGTAGCCAAGCGCAGACAGCAGGCGAGCACGCATCTGATGCGCTTCCACGTGCACATCGGGCGCGACAATTTTCTGAATATGGAAAATTTCATCGAGCGCAGGCGAGTCGGCACGCACTAGAAGCTCGTTACGTGCTCTGACATTAGGCTGGCTGACCTGCAGGTATGCTGTGCCATCTACCAAGCGGCCATTCCCTAAGAGAAATACCTGTTGAACGAGCTGACGAAGCTCTGACAGCCGATTCTTTGTCTCTGCAGAAAGCCGAGCGGGAGTGCGCGCGTTTTGGCTGAAGTCATAATAGGCTTCGAGCAACTTCGAAAAGTCTTCTGCGCCCTCTTGTGCGAACCACGCTTGGAATGTTGGCTCGTGGAACATCACCTGCCGACGCACGGCCGCATCACGACGCCCACCCTTGAAGGTTCCGTCACGCGGCAGCATTGCAGTAAGAGCATCAAGGGATAGGCCCGCTAGCGTCTGTCCATCGCCACCAAGCTCACGAATAGTTTCTTGGGCATTATCGAGTTCGGTCTTGATGGACAGCCGTGTGTGGAGCCGATCAACTTCAGGAGCACTGCTGAACGCGGGGTCATGCCGTGTGAGTGCCTGCCAAATGGCGCCCGCGTTTGGCTGTCGGAACAGTGTCTCCGTGAATTGGCCGGCAAGGAGCCACTCCCCTTTCCCTTTCTCGGCCTGCTTTCGAACAACGTCGCACGGCCCATCGTCCTGTGTGCGCACTGCTATGTCGTAGCGCTCAGTACCGCCCGTCACGAGCCGGTAGAGGAAACCCCACAAATTGCGCGGACTCAAGTGGACGTCTGTATCCAGACCTACACGCTGAAGTGTGCGAAGCAGAGAGTGTCTTGTTGTCGGAAGCTTCAAGGCGCGCAGGTTTAAAGCGACCGGGCAGAGTGCGACTGCTGGGCATACTCGGCACCCGGCCCATTTGGGGCCTGGAATGCTGTCGACGCTTTCTGGGTCGAGCCTGTCGAGCATCCTTTCGGCAAAGCTGGGCTCCCCCGCGCCTGTTGGTGCAAGCAAATCACGTAGGTCGAGGTTAACGACCTCCACTCGCCATTGCGGCTGTATCTCGCCTACAGTGGCCCGACGCAGCCCAAGCTGACGCTGCAGCTCCCGGTAAAGCCCGGCAAAACGAGGGCCCGCACGTTCGAAGAAGCGAATCACCATCCCCGTATTCATAGCGATGAGATGTATGCGGTCATCTGCTACCGGTTCGATATCCGCGAACGGGGCGAAGAAGGTGCTGAGTCGATCCGCTTGGCTTGCATCAGGAGTGAGTGCGTGGGTGGCATCTGCTATGGGCCGGATGCGACTGAGTAGGTGCGGCGAACTGGCGAGACGCTTGCGCAGAACTCGATAGAGGAGATGACTCTTGCCATCTCCCGCATTCCCGGCGAGAACAAACAGGGTAGGTCGGCTAGTAGTACAAGCAGACGCGGCCTGCCGAAGCTCCGAGAGAAGCCAATCCTCCAGAGCATCGTTTACCTGCATGCGTGTGCGCAAATACTCCTGGAGTGCCTGTTGGGAGGGCTTGCCTTGAGTGTCCGTCACCACAGCGGCCAACCCACTCGGCCGGAGTTCCGAGAGCAGCCCAATCATATCGAGGTTGGTGAGAGGATCTGTTGCGACAGGCGGGGCGGTGCGCTGCAGATCGAAGTCCCGAACGAGCTGCAACAGAGCTTCGGCGGAGGGAAGGCGGAGGTTAACGTCCGCTACCAGGTGGTTGAGAAGTTTCTGTAGAACAGACGTGGTGCTGACCGGCCAATCAGCAATTGCGGTGGTTGGCCAACGCAGCTGGGCTCGGCCCTCCACCTTCACCGTATCGGTGTAGGGGTCGAACTTTCGCCGATGCACTACTTCCCAGAGCAGGACACCGACACTGTAGAGATCCGCGCGAGCGTCGTAGACGCCGCCCTCAAGCACCTCTGGGGCGATATAGCCGGGAGTGCCGACGTGTTGCGTCTTCGTAGAAGCAGTGTCCTCACGGGCGACGTTGAAGTCAAAGAGACGTAACCCCCGGCTCGTCCGCATGACGTTGTCAGGCTTAATATCCCGATGGACAAGCCGGATTTCAGCACTCTCGATTTGCATGAGCGCTTCGGCGAGCTGCCGGGCGATGAGCAGTATTTCGTCCAACACATTCTCAGGCGAAGCGACAGGCGCAGGTATCCATGTGCTGTCGAACCACTGCCGGAGCGTAATGCCATCGAGGTATTCGAGTTCAATCAGCGCCGAGCGATACGGGTCGTCAACTTCAAGAGGCTCGGGACCTGACTGGATGCGCACCAGCCGGTAGGTTCCCCCTCCCGTGCGGGCTACTAATTGGTCCTCTTCCTGCTGGAGACGGTGGAGGAGGCGAGCCTCCTCTGCAAGGTAGGTCTTCCACTTTGGGCTTTGGGTTACCTTAATGGCGACACGCCGTGCCTCGTCTGCAGCTGCATCAGCTGTGTCGGGAAGAAGTCGGGCTAAGAAGACTTGGCCTCCGGAACCGACTCCAATAGGTTCCCCGTCTGTTTGGTACCGGTAGCTACGCCCCAGCTTGTCGGTGGCGACGATTTGCGTGCTGCCTTTTTGGCTCACGCGCTCAGTCTAGTCGGGATATGGGTACCGTTGGCAATCTTACATTTTCGCACCACTGCGTCTAGACCATTTGATGCCGGCTCATCTACCGGCGTGGAGGTAGTCGTTTCTCGCTCCGTTCATACGGCCAGCAATGGTGGTGTGAGCCGTCGGTCACCTCGACAATAAGTAAGATGCACTCTTTCAGGTGATGTCCGGAGGCAACCTGCTGACGGACGGCGCCGGCTGTTGCTTCCGCGCCTGGGACGCAACCAATCGTCAGAACTGCTTCGCGGGCTGGTGCTACAGCGAGGCGGAGACGGACGCGGTCATCGCCCGCAGCCATGGCTGTGACGTCGTCACCCTGGAGTCGATGCAGGGCAATGTCATCGACCACATCGACATGTGGATGGCGGTGCTGTCACCCAAGACCGTGCTCGTGGGCCGCTACGACGTGCGCGACGACGCCATCAACGCCGCCATCCTGGACCGCAACGCGCGGCGACTCGCGGACCTGGGCTACGACGTCGTGCGCATCCCCATGCCCACCCCCTACTGCCGCGACGAGGGCGGCACCTGAATGGGAACGCCCGAGCGCGTCTACGAGTGTGATGGCACCAACACGCGCGTCTGGGCCACGTACCTCAACTCCATCCGCCTGGGGGACGTGATGGCCGTGCCCATGTACCGCTGGGTTCCACCCTCCCAGGCCTGGCGGCACCACGGCCAGGAGCGGGAGGCCCTCGCCACCTACCCGTAGGCGCTGGACCGCGGGTTCGGGGCGGGCGCGGCGAAGGTCGTGCCCATCCCCTCGGCCACCCCCATCCCCTGCCAGGGCTCCCTGTACTTGCATCACGGAGACGTTCCCGAAGTCGTCCCCGTGACGCATGGAGACTGCCGGGCACACTCGGGGCGGGCGGGGGCTACCAAGGCATTGCCCCGGGGAGGGCAATGCGCCTATGGGAGGGGCATGGCTGACGTGCCTCTTACCGCAGCGGACTTCCCGCCCCCTTCCGTCGAGGAGTGGCGCCGGCTGGTGGACAAGGACCTCAAGGGCAAGCCCTTCACGGTGCTCCAGTCGCCCCTGGAGGGCGGCCTGTCCCTCCAGCCCCTCTACACGCCCCAGGACGCCCCGGCGCCCTCGGAGCCTCCCGGCGTCGCACCCTACGTGCGCGGCACCCAGCCCCTGGGCCACACCGAGGGCGGATGGCTCCTGTGCCAGGAGTACGCGGGGCCGGACGTGGCCTCGACCGCCGACGCGCTCCGCGATGACCTGGAGCGCGGCACGCAGGGCGTGTGGCTGCTCCTGGACGCGCCCCACGGCCTGGACGTGAAGGACGAGGCCACGCTGGCGCGGCTGCTTCAGCACGTGCCGCTGGAGCGCACCCCGGTGCACCTGGAGCCGACCGCGGACGTGCTGCGGCCCGCGTCCCTGCTGCTGGAGGTGCTGGCGAAGAAGGCCGGCGCCGCGAAGCAGTCCCTGCGCGGCAGCCTGGGCATCGACCCCATCGCGGCGCTCGCGCGCCACGGCGCCGCGAAGGTGGACGTGGCCCGCACGCTGGCGGAGGCCGCGCCCCTCGTCACGTCGCTGCTCAAGGACGCGCCGGGCCTGCGCGCGCTGCTCGTGTCGTCGCGTCCCTGGGCGGACGCGGGCGCCACGTCCGTGCATGAGCTGGCGTGGAGCATCGCCACCGGCGTGGAGTACCTGCGCGAGCTGGAGCGCGCGGGCGTGCCGCCGGGTGAGGCCGCCCGGTCCATGCAGTTCGCCCTGTCCGTGGGCGGGCAGTTCTTCCCGGAGATTGCAAAGCTGCGCGCGGCGCGGCTGCTCTGGTCCAAGGTCGTCGCCGCTTCGGGCGGCGCGCCACAGGCGCAGGCAATGGCGCTGCACGCGCGCACGGCCAGCGCCACCAAGACGCGGCGCGATCCGTGGGTGAACATCCTGCGCGGCACCGCGGAGTCCTTCGCCGCCGTCGTCGCGGGCGCGGACAGCGTGAGCACCGCCCCCTTCGACGAGCCCCTGGGCACACCCGACGAACAGAGCCGGCGCCTCGCGCGCAACACGCAGCTCATCCTGCGCGACGAGTCCAGCCTCAACCGCGTCGCGGACCCCGCGGGCGGCAGCTACTACCTGGAGCAGCTCACCGGCGAGTTCGCCCGCGCGGCCTGGACGGAGCTCCAGCGCATCGAAGCGCTGGGCGGCATCTCCCGCGCCATCGCGCAGGGCGACGTGGCCCGCGTCCTCACGGAGACGCGCGCCGCGCGCGACAAGGCCGTGCGCACGCGCAAGCTCCCCATCGTGGGCGTCAGCGAGTTCCCCCACCTCCACGAGGCCCCCGTGCAGCGCGAGGCCCGCGCCGCCGCGCCCGCGCAGGCCGAGGGCGCCGTCACCCCGCCCCAGCCCGTCCGCGTGGCGGAGGCCTTCGAGTCCCTGCGCGACGCGAGCGACCGCTACCACGCGGCGCACGGCGTCCGGCCTCGCGCCTTCATGGCCAACCTGGGCACCGTGGCGGAGCACACCGCGCGCTCCACGTGGATTTCCAACGTGCTCGCCGTGGGCGGCATCGAACCCCACGAACACCACGGCTTCGCGGACGCGAACGCCGCCGCGGAGCTGTTCGCCAAGGCGGGCACGACGCTCGCCGTCATCTCCGGTCCGGACGCCCTCTACCCGGAGGCCGTGCCCGCCTACGTCGCCGCCCTCAAGGCGAAGGGCGCCCGCACGGTCGCCGTCGCGGGCCGTCCCGGTGACCACGAGGCCGCCTTCCGCGCGGCCGGCGTGGACCTCTTCCTCTACGCGGGAGCGGACCTGTTCCAGCTCCTGAAGACGCTGCACACGCAACTGGGAGTGGCCTGATGCGCCCCACCGTTCCGGACTTCTCCCGCGTCGCCTTCGACGCCCCTGAAACCCAGACGCCCGCGTCCGTGCTGGAAGCGCAGCGCGCGAAGGCGGCCCAGGCCACGGCCGCCGCCGAACGCTGGGACACGCCCGAGGGCATCCCCGTCAAGCCGCTCTACACCCGCGAGGACCTGGAGGGCGTGGCGCACCTGGGCTCGCTGCCGGGCCTGCCTCCGTTCGTGCGCGGCCCGTACTCCACCATGTACGTGCAGCAGCCGTGGACGGTGCGCCAGTACGCGGGCTTCTCCACGGCGGAGGCGTCCAACGCCTTCTACCGCCGCAACCTCGCGGCCGGGCAGAAGGGCCTGTCCATCGCGTTCGACCTGGCCACGCACCGGGGCTACGACAGCGACCACCCGCGCGTCGCGGGTGACGTGGGCATGGCGGGCGTCGCCATCGACTCCATCAAGGACATGCGCATCCTGTTCGACCGCATCCCGCTCGACCAGATGAGCGTGTCGATGACGATGAACGGCGCCGTCCTCCCCGTGCTCGCGCTCTACGTGGTCGCGGCCGAGGAACAGGGCGTGAAGCCCGAGCAGCTCAGCGGGACCATCCAGAACGACATCCTCAAGGAGTTCATGGTCCGCAACACGTACATCTATCCGCCCGGCCCCTCGATGCGCATCATCGGGGACATCTTCAAGTTCACTGCGGAGCGGATGCCGCGCTTCAACAGCATCAGCATCAGCGGCTACCACATGCAGGAAGCCGGCGCGACGCAGGACCTGGAGCTGGGCTACACGCTCGCGGACGGCGTGGAGTACGTGAGAGCGGGCCTCGCCGCGGGCCTGGGCGTGGACGCCTTCGCCCCGCGCCTGTCGTTCTTCTGGGCCATCGGCATGAACTTCTTCATGGAGGTGGCCAAGATGCGCGCGGCCCGCCTCCTCTGGGCCCGCCTCATCAAGGGCTTCAACCCCAAGAGCGACAAGAGCCTGGCGCTGCGCACCCACTGCCAGACGTCCGGCTGGAGCCTCACCGCGCAGGACGTCTACAACAACGTCGTGCGCACCTGCGTGGAGGCCATGGCCGCGACGCAGGGCCACACCCAGAGCCTGCACACCAACTCGCTGGACGAAGCCATCGCGCTGCCCACGGACTTCAGCGCGCGCATCGCCCGCAACACGCAGCTGTACCTCCAGTTGGAGAGCGGCACCACGCGCGTCATCGACCCGTGGGGCGGCAGCTACTACGTGGAGCGCCTCACCCACGAGCTGGCCCAGAAGGCGTGGGGCCACATCCAGGAGGTGGAGGCGCTGGGCGGCATGACCCAGGCCATTGAAGCGGGCCTGCCCAAGCTGCGCATCGAAGAGGCCGCCGCGCGCACGCAGGCGCGCATCGACTCCGGACGCCAGGCCATCATCGGCGTGAACAAGTACCCGCCGGAGCGCCCGGACAACATTGAAATCCTCAAGGTGGACAACTCCGCCGTGCGCGAGGCGCAGATTGCCCGCCTGCGCGAGCTGCGCGCGGAGCGCGACGCGGAGGAGGTCCGCCGCCGCCTGGACGCGCTCACCGAGGCGGGCCGCCGCAACGAGGGCAACCTGCTGGCGCTGGCCATCGACGCGGCGCGGGCGAAGGCCACCGTGGGCGAAATCAGCGACGCCCTGGAGAAGGTCTTCGGGCGCTACGAGGCCACCGTGCGCGGGGTGACGGGCGTGTACTCAGCGGAAGCCGGACAGGCGCAGGGCATCTCCGAAGCGCGGGCGAAGGCGGATGACTTCCTGGCGCGCTTCGGCCGCCGGCCGCGCATCCTCATCGCGAAGATGGGCCAGGACGGCCACGACCGCGGGCAGAAGGTCATCGCCACCGCGTTCGCGGACCTGGGCTTCGACGTGGACATCGGGCCGCTGTTCCAGACGCCGGAAGAATCCGCGCGCCAGGCGGTGGAGAACGACGTGCACGTGGTGGGCGCGTCGTCGCTGGCCGCGGGCCACCTCACGCTGGTGCCGCAGCTCAAGCACGCCCTCAAGGCCCTGGGCCGCGAGGACATCATGGTCGTGGTGGGCGGCGTCATCCCGCCGCAGGACTACGACGCGCTCCGCGCCGCGGGCGCCGCCGCCATCTTCGGCCCGGGCACCGTCATCGCGAAGGCCGCCATCGAGCTGCTCGACAAGCTGGCCGCCGAGCAGGAGGCGGCGTGAAGCTGCTGCCCGCGGACACCTACGTGGACGGCGTGCGCGCGGGCGACAGGGCGGTGCTCGCGCGCGCCATCACCCTGGTGGAGAGCGAGCACCCGAAGCACGCGGGGCTCGCGCAGGAGGTCCTCACGCGGCTCTTGCCCCACACCGGAAGGAGCCGCCGCGTGGGCATCAGCGGCGTGCCGGGCGTGGGCAAGAGCACCTTCATCGACGCGCTCGGCATGCACCTGGTGGGCAGCGGCCACAAGGTGGCGGTGCTCGCCATCGACCCGTCCAGCAGCATCACGGGCGGCAGCATCCTGGGCGACAAGACGCGCATGTACCGGCTGGCGCGCGAGCAGGCCGCGTACATCCGCCCCAGCCCCTCCAGTGGCACGCTGGGCGGCGTGGCGCGCAAGACGCGGGAGACGCTGCTGCTCTGCGAGGCCGCGGGCTTCGACGTGGTGCTGGTGGAGACGGTGGGCGTGGGCCAGTCCGAGACGGTGGTCGCGGACCTGGTGGACTTCTACCTGGTGCTGATGCTCGCGGGCGCCGGTGACGAGCTGCAGGGCATCAAGCGCGGCATCCTGGAAGTCGCGGACATGGTGGCCATCAACAAGGCGGACGGCGACAACCTGCCGCGCGCCACGCGGGCCCGCGCGGAGTACCGCGCCGCCCTGCACCTGATGCGCCCCGGCGCGGAGCCGGTGGTCACCACGTGCAGCGCCATGGAGGGCACCGGCATCGACACGCTGTGGGCCTCCGTGGTGGACGTCCTCGCGAAGCGCGAGGCCTCCGGCGACCTCTCGCACCGGCGCACCCAGCAGCAGGTGGGCTGGATGTGGGCCATGGTGAACGACGGACTGCGAGCAGCCCTGCGGGCGCACCCCGAGGTGGCCGCCCTGGTGCCCGTCCTGGAGCAGGCCGTACGCGAAGGACGCGCGACGCCCACCTCCGCCGCACTGCGTGTGCTGGGGGCATTCCTGCCGCAATCGCAGGCCTGACAAGGCGCGTCGTCCAACGGCCAACGCCTGCCTCAATCGCTTGCCGGGCCTGCACTGCACTCCTAGTGTACGCCCGTGCGACACCCCCAACCGACCACCGCTCCCCAGCCGTACCGGCCCCAGCACCACGTCCGCATCGTCACGGCCGCCAGCCTCTTCGACGGACACGACGCGGCCATCAACGTGATGCGCCGCCTGATGCAGTCCTCCGGCGCGGAGATCATCCACCTGGGCCACAACCGGTCCGTGGCTGAAATCGTGGACTGCGCCATCCAGGAGGACGCCCAGGGCATCGCCCTCACGTCCTACCAGGGCGGCCACGTCGAGTACTTCAAGTACATGATTGATTTGCTGCGCGAGCGCGGCGCGAACATCAAGGTGTTCGGCGGCGGCGGCGGCACCATCCTCCCCACGGAAATCGAGGAGCTGCACAAGTACGGCGTCGCGCGCATCTATTCCCCGGACGACGGCCGCGCCATGGGCCTGCAGGGGATGATTGACGACCTCATCTCCCAGTGTGACTTCGAGAAGCGCCCGTCCGACTTCAAGGGCCTCCTGAAGCAGCCGCTGCCCCGCGAGCCGGAGCGCATCGCGTCGCTCATCACCATCGCGGAGAACTTCGCGGACGCGGGCGAGGAGCTGCGCGCCGCGCTGAAGACCGCCGTCGCGGACGCGCCCCGGGTGCCCGTGCTGGGCATCACCGGCACGGGCGGCGCCGGCAAGTCCAGCCTGGTGGACGAGCTGGTGCGCCGCTTCCTGGCGGACTTCCCGGACAAGACGCTGGCGGTGCTCTCCGTGGATCCGTCCAAGCGCAAGTCCGGCGGCGCGCTG
Source organism: Corallococcus sp. CA049B (assembly GCF_003611685.1). NCBI lineage: Bacteria > Pseudomonadati > Myxococcota > Myxococcia > Myxococcales > Myxococcaceae > Corallococcus > Corallococcus sp. CA049B. Next base: position 21,034 of record NZ_RAWC01000056.1, read on the forward strand.
CTGGGCGACCGCATCCGCATGAACGCCATCGACAATCCGCGCGTCTACATGCGCTCGATGGCCACCCGCCAGAGCAACCTGGCCCTGTCCCGGCACGTCGCCCACTCCATCGAGGTCTGCAAGGCGGCGGGCTTCGACCTCATCGTGGTGGAGACCTCCGGCATCGGTCAGTCGGACACCGAAATCACCGAGCACTCGGACGTGGCGCTCTACGTGATGACGGCCGAGTACGGCGCGGCGACGCAGCTCGAGAAGATCGACATGCTCGACTTCGCGGACGTCATCGCCATCAACAAGTTCGACAAGCGCGGGTCGCTGGACGCGCTGCGCGACGTGAAGAAGCAGTGGAAGCGCAACCACAACGCCTTCACCCTGGCCGACGACTCGGTGCCCGTGTACGGCACCATCGCGTCGCAGTTCAACGACCCGGGGATGAACACGCTCTACCGGGCCATCATCGACGCGCTGGTGAAGAAGACGGGCGCGACGCTGGACAGCCGCTTCCAGCTCACGCCCGGCATGAGCGAGAAGAAGTGGATCATCCCCCCGGAGCGCACGCGCTACCTGGCCGAGATCGTCGACGCCTGTGAGGACTACGACGGCTTCGTGCGCGCCCAGGCCGCCATCGCCCGGCGCATGTACCAGCTGCACGGCACCATCCAGGCCCTGCGCCAGAACGTGGGGAAGAAGAAGCTGGAGATCGTCGAGCCGAAGAGCGCGGACGACGTGGTGCAGGTGACCGAGCGCGTGGAGGGCGAGCCCGCGTACCTGGGTGACCTGGTGGCGCTGTACCAGGACCTGGAGAGCCGCCTGCACGCGGACTGCCGGCGCCTGCTGGCCGAGTGGCCCGCCACGAAGAAGCGCTATGCCGCGTCCAAGTACCAGTTCCAGGTGCGCGACAAGGTCATCGAGCTGGACCTCATCAGCGAGACGCTGTCGCACCTGCGCGTGCCCAAGATTGCCCTGCCGAAGTATGAGGACTGGGGCGACATCCTGACGTGGCTCCTGCGGGAGAACGCGCCGGGCGCCTTCCCGTTCACCGCGGGCGTCTTCCCGCTCAAGCGCGAGGGCGAGGACCCCGCGCGCATGTTCGCGGGCGAGGGCGGCCCCGAGCGCACCAACAAGCGCTTCCACTACGTGTCGCGCGGCCTGCCGGCGAAGCGCCTGTCCACGGCGTTCGACTCGGTGACGCTGTACGGCGAGGACCCGGACCACCGGCCGGACATCTACGGCAAGGTGGGCAACTCAGGTGTGTCCATCGCGAACGTGGACGACGCGAAGAAGCTCTACTCCGGCTTCGACCTGGCGGACCCGTCCACGTCCGTGTCCATGACCATCAACGGCCCGGCGCCCATGCTGCTGGGCTTCTTCCTCAACGCCGCGGTGGATCAGCAGTGCGAGAAGTGGATCCGCGCCAACGGCAAGGTGGAGGAGGTCGAGAAGAAGATTGAAGCGCTCTACAAGGAGCGCGGCCTGCCGCGTCCGCGCTACCAGGGCGAGCTGCCCCAGGGCAACGACGGCCTGGGCCTGCTGCTCCTGGGCGTGTCCGGTGACGAGGTGCTGCCGGCGGACGTCTACGCGAAGATCCGCGCGTCCACGCTCCAGGCGGTGCGCGGCACGGTGCAGGCGGACATCCTCAAGGAGGACCAGGCGCAGAACACCTGCATCTTCTCCACGGAGTTCGCCCTGCGCGTGATGGGCGACATCCAGCAGTACTTCATCGACCAGAAGGTGCGGAACTTCTACTCGGTGTCCATCTCCGGGTACCACATCGCGGAGGCCGGGGCGAACCCCATCTCCCAGCTGGCCTTCACGCTGGCCAACGGCTTCACCTTCGTCGAGTACTACCTGTCGCGCGGGATGCACATCGACGACTTCGCGCCCAACCTGTCGTTCTTCTTCTCCAACGGCATGGACCCGGAATACGCGGTGCTGGGGCGCGTGGCCCGCCGCATCTGGGCCAAGGCCATCCGGGACAAGTACGGCGGCAACGACCGGTCGCAGAAGCTGAAGTATCACATCCAGACGTCTGGCCGTTCCCTGCACGCGCAGGAGATTGCCTTCAACGACATCCGCACCACGTTGCAGGCGCTCTTGGCGCTCAACGACAACTGCAATTCGTTGCACACGAACGCCTACGACGAGGCCATCACCACGCCCACCGAGGAGAGCGTGCGGCGCGCGCTGGCCATCCAGCTGGTCATCAACAAGGAGTTCGGCCTGTCGAAGAACGAGAACCCCAACCAGGGCTCGTTCATCATCGAGGAGCTGACGGACCTGGTGGAGGCGGCGGTGCTCAACGAGTTCCGCGCCATCTCCGAGCGCGGCGGCGTGCTGGGCGCGATGGAGCGCATGTACCAGCGCTCCAAGATTCAGGAGGAGTCGCTCTACTACGAGATGCAGAAGCACGACGGGACGCTGCCCATCATCGGGGTGAACACCTTCCTGGATCCCAAGGGTTCCCCCACGGTGACGCCGCCGGAGGTCATCCGCGCGACGAAGGAGGAGAAGGACTACGCCATCACCGCGCGTGACGCCTTCTGGAAGCGCAACGCGAAGACGGCGCCCGCGGCGCTGGAGGCGGTGCGCCGCGCGGCCCTGGACAACGGCAACGTGTTCGGCGCGCTGATGGACGCCTGCAAGGTGTGCACGCTGGGCCAGCTGTCCCGCGCGCTGTACGAGGTGGGCGGACAGTACCGCCGCAACATGTGACGCGAGCGCCACGGTCCCGGGCAGACGTCCCGGGACCGCGGCGTGGGTCCAGACGTGGCCATCGCTTCTCAGTACGGGCTCGACGTGGGGCGGATGATGATCTCGCTCACGTCCACGTCCGCGGGCTGGCTGATGGCGTAGCGGATGGCACGGGCGATGGCGTCCGCCGGAATGGCGTCCTTGCGGAACTCGCGCATGTACTCGCGCGACGCCGGGTCGCTGATGGTGTCCGCCAGCTCCGACTGGGTGACTCCGGGCGAAATCACCGTCACCCGGATGTCCGCGCCCACCTCCTGACGCAGCCCTTCGGAGAGGGCCATCACCGCGAACTTCGTGGCGCAGTACACCGCCGCCGTCGGGCTCACCGCGTGCCCGCCAATGGAAGACAGGTTGATGAACTGCCCCGACTTCTGGCGCTTCATCACCGGCAGCCCCGCGGCGATGCCGTGCAGCACGCCCCGGATGTTCACGTCGATCATCCGGTTCCACTCGTCCACCTTCAGCTCCTCCAGCTTGGACAGCGGCATCACCCCCGCGTTGTTGATGAGCACGTCCAGCCGCCCGAACTCCTTCAGCGTGAAGGCCACGAAGCCCTCCACGTCCTCGCGCTTCGTCACGTCCAGCGGCCGGTAGCGCACCTCGCCGCCCTTCGTCCTCAGCTCGCCCGTCAGCGCCTCCAGCCGGTCCGTCCGGCGCGCGCCCAGCACCACCTTCGCCCCCTGGCTGGCGAGCAGGCGGGCTGTCGCCTCGCCAATGCCGCTGCTCGCGCCCGTGATGGCCACCACCTTGCCCTGGATGTCCGTCGTCATCGCTTTCGTCCTCGCTCGTGGGCCCGGCGCGGAAAGGGCGCCGGGGATGACCGCACCCTCTCAAGGAGCGTGGCGACGGCGGTATCCGGATGCTCGCGGACTCTTGCCCATTCCTGCACGAGCGCCCCTCCCCGGCAGGAGTTAGAACGGACGCGCATGCCGACCGACCTGAGCCCGCACCTGTCCGAGCTGGCGACGCTCCTGGAGCGCCACACGCCCGCGGACGGCATCCATGCCACCGCCATCCCCCGCATGGTGCTCATCCGCGCCTCCCAGCCCTCCACGCCCCTGCACGCGCTGCAAGAGCCGGCGCTGTGCATCGTGGCGCGGGGCCGCAAGCAGGTGCTCCTGGGCGACGAGCTGTATGTCTATGGCCCGGACCAGTGCCTCGTCGCGTCCGTGGACCTGCCCGTCACGGGGCAGGTGGTGGAGGCCTCGCCCGACGCGCCCTACCTCTGCTTCCGGTTGGACCTGGAGCCGGGACAGCTGGGCAGCCTGATGATGGAGGCGGCGCTGGAGGCGCCCGGCCCCATCGACAGGGTCCGGGGCCTGGCGCTCGGGCCCGTGGGCGCGCCGCTGCTGGACGCGACGTCGCGGCTGGTGCGGCTTCTGGACACGCCGCGCGACATCCCCGTGCTCGCGCCGCTCGTCATCCGCGAAATCCTCTACCGCCTGCTGTCCGGCGAGAACTCCGAACGGCTGCGGCGCATCGCCGTGGCGGACAGCCGCCGCGAGTCCGTCACGCGCGCCATCCACTGGCTCAAGGAACACTACGCCGCGCCGCTGCGCATCGAGCGGCTGGCGCGCGCCGTCCACATGAGCCCGTCCGCGCTCCACCACCACTTCAAGTCCGTCACCGCCATGAGCCCGCTGCAGTACCAGAAGCAGCTGCGGCTCCAGGAGGCCCGCCGCCTGATGCTGGCGCAGGCCATGGACGCGGCCATGGCCGGACACTCGGTGGGCTACGAGAGCCCGTCCCAGTTCAGCCGCGAGTACAGCAGGATGTTCGGTGCACCACCTTCGCGTGACATCGCGAGGCTGCGGGGGTCCCTCGCCTCCGCTCCGGCCGCGGCGCGCTAGTCCCCAGGGACGATGGCCGACCCGGCACGTCGTTTCCACGTTGTGCCCCCCTCAGGAGGGGCGCGATGTCATCTGGCGAAGTCGGAGACTGGGGACTGAAGCACGTGGCGGCACAGCTCACCGCCGAAGAGCTGGAGCTGGTGGCCCGCGAGGAGCCGCTCCGGGACCCCGCCCTGCCCCCCTCGGGCAGCGCCGTGCGGTTCCTGCGGGTGCACCTCATGCGCATCGCGGGACACCTGGGCGAGCTGCACCTGCCGGACTTCCAGGAGGTGATGGGCCACGCGCTCCAGACCGTGGAGGGCGCCACGCACCTGCTCTTCGTCGCCCAGCTGCGGGAGCGGCTCGCCTTCGAGCGGACCAGCTCCCGGCTCTACGCGGGCCTGCTGGTGAAGACCCATGCCCTGGGCAGCTACCCGGGAGGCCCCACGCCGGAGCGGCTGGTGGAGCTGCACAACCAGGAGCTGGACCACCTGAACCTCATCCGCGAGTGCATCTACCGGCTCGGCGTGGACGCGCCCCAGCTGATGGCGCACGGGGACGGCGCGGATCCGCGCCCCCATGGGCTGCTGCGGGCCGTGGACGACCCGTGCGCCACGCTCCCGGACGCGCTGCGCGCGGTCCTCATCTCCGAAATCCTCAACAACGCCGGCTGGGCGATGCTCGTGGACCTGGCCCAGGAGCTGGGACCGCCCGACCTGGTGGGCGCCTTCCGCGACGTCCTGCGCGAGGAGACGCTCCACCTGGAAGAGGTCACCACCTGGGTCGCCAACCTGCCGGACGACCTCCGCGTCACCGACGCGCGGGCCTCCGCCAGCTGAGGCGTTCAGCGGGACACGGGCCGCCTCCGGGCGACGCGCTCCCGCACGGTGGCGATGAAGGCCGGCTTGTCCGCGCTGCCCTTCACCCCGTCGAAGTCCAGGTCCAGGTTCTCGGCCACGGCCCGGAGGTATTCCAGACAGGGCTCGTCCTGGGGTGTCTTGCCTTCGGCGAACAGCGGATGGCAGACAGGGCAGTAGTTGACCACCCAGACGCGCTCGCCCTCTGGAATCTCCAGCGAGACAGGGCTGCCGTCACCCATGTCCTCTTCGTACGGCTCGATGCGCCAGACGCCCGTGGCGTCATCGTCGTCCATGAGCAGCTGCCGGTAGTTGAGGCTGGGGACGAACTCCCACTCGCCCCAGTCGTAGCCGAAGGCCTGCGTCCGCGTGCGGCGGGCGCGGCTCCGGGCCTCCTCGAAGGCGTCCGCGTCCTCCGGCGCCTCGTCGGCGGCGAAGAAGAACAGGTCCAGGAGGGCCTCGTCGTTGCCGAAGCCCTCCTCCTCGCACTCCTTGCCGGTCTTCTCACCGCACTCGAATGACGAGGGGGGACCGCAGACACTGCATCGGTAGTCGTGGACGCCCATGGCTGGAGCCTACCAGTCCCACCGCGTCACTCCTCGGCGGCCTCCGCCTCCGGCACGTCGAAGGTGCACGTCGGCTCGCCGCCATCCGCACTCGCCCCTGCCCCTGGGGAGTTCTTCCAGCAGGAGGCAGGACGAAGCGCAGCAGGCGCGGCAGCACGACGCGCGGCGGATGGGACATGGCCTTCATCCCATCCGGAGGGCCGTGGAGGCCTGGCCCGGCCCGGCGCGCACGACCCGCCGGGCCGCGTGCCTCCGTATGAGGAGGCATGCGAGTCATGGACCTCCGCCGGACGCGGTACCTGCTGGGCGCCCTGCTGTCGTGGGGCGCCGCCGCCTGCCACGGGACGGACGGGCCTGCATCCCCGTGTGAGGGCTCGGACTGCGCGGTGCCCGGGCTCACCCGGGCGTTCGAGCAGGGCACGCTGACCTCCCAGACGCAGCCGCGCGGGGACTTCGGAGGCCTCAAGGTGCGGCGGGCCGCTGGACGCACCTTCGTGCTGGAGACGACGCGGGACGCGGAGGGACGGGACACCCGCCGGCTCACCGTGTCCGCGCAGGGCGGCGCGCGACCGTGGCGGTTCGACGCCGCGGCCGGTGACCACCTGAGCGACTTCACCGTGCACCCGTCCGGAGAGGTCACCCTGGGCGTCGAGCGCACCGGCGCGACCGCGGAGGCCTACGACCTGGTGCGCCTGTCCGCCGATGGCCAACTGCTGTCCCGGCAGGCCCTGCCCGCGCCCGCGACGGTGCCCGGCGCGGACCTGGGAGACACCCTGCCCTCCCCCGCGTTCCGCATGAAGTCTCCCTGGGTCCACGCCCTCACCGACGGCTGGCTGCGCACGGAGGCGCGCGGCGAGGACGTGGCCGTGGCCTTCCTGTCGCTCGTGGCCATTCCGGAGGGCGGGCCCGCCCCCCAGGACCTGGCGTCAGGCCTGATGACGCTCCAGTGGATGGACGGGCGCTACACCGAGCAGTGGACCCGCGTCGTCGACGGGCGCCACTCCACGCAGCCGGCCGCCTGGGCCTACGACGAGTTCCGCTGGCGCGAGGCCCCGCTCCGGCCGCTGCTCGCGGTGGACCCGGACGGCCAGCTGGTGGTGGGCCGCACGTGGAACAGCTCCCGCTGCCTGGCCTCCAGCCGCACGTTCAACGACTTCACCTCCGTGCACTGCCGCTCCGGCGACGACGTCACCACGCCCGCGGACACCCAACGGCAGCCCTTCGCCGTGACGGCCTTCACGCCCGTGGGGACGCGCATCGGGACGCACGTCTTCGTCCCCGCCCGGGCGGCGGAGTTCGTCGTCTTCGACATGGCGGTGCGCGGCGGCGAGGTGGCGCTCGCGGGCACCGTGGTGACAGAGGGCTCGGATGGCGCCATCGCCTGGTACCCGTCCTCGCCGGGCGCGCAGGACCGGATGACGCCCTACGACGGTTACCTGGGCGTGCTGTCGCTCGACTCGGGCGCCCTGCGCTTCGAGCACCGAGTGGACACGGGCCGCGCGGACCACTTCTCCGCGCTGCGCTGGACGGAGGCGGGACTGGCCGCCGTGGGCGCGTCCGGCTGGGACCGGTGGTACGGCGGGATGAGCATCTCGCGCGGCTCCGGGGCCCTGCTCGCGCTCGCGTCCACCGACGGCCAGACGGTGCGCACGCGGCGGCCCGGCCCCGAGGGACAGGGCCGCCATTACCACCTGCTGGGCGTGGACGCGGACGGGGACTCGCTGGTGGCGGTGGGGCTCGCGGAGGCGCCGATGACGCACTCCGGAGACGACGGTCACCTGGAGGCGATGACCTTCGGCGGGCTCACGGTGGAGCTGCGCTGAAGCCACCCGCGCGCCCCACGGGCTCAGTACCCCGGCGACACGTAGCAGAAGTCAGACCGGTGGGGGCAGTCCTGCGGGCAGCTGGACGGCGTCTCCCCGTCGCAACACACGGAGTCGCCGCAGACGGGCCCTAAGCCCCAGGGAGCGCGGCGTAGACTGCCGGGCATGACGACCTCCGCTTCCGACGCCTCGCGGCTCCTGGACCTGCTGTGGGAGCGCTACGCCTCCGAAGTCCCCTTCGCGCGCACCTTCGTGACGCTGTCCGGGGGACACTTCCGCAACGACCACGTCGCGTTCCGCACCCTCGCGCGGCCGGAGGGGGGCATCGCCCTCTTCTCCCGCGTGTTCGAGCGGCTCGGGTGGAAGCCGGCCGGCGCGTACACGTTCCCGGACGCGCACCTGTCCGCCATCTACCTGTCGCATCCGGACGGCTTGCCGCGCGTCTTCCTGTCCGAGCTGAAGCAGGAGGAGCTGTCGCCCCGCGCCCGCGAGCTGCTCGCCGCGCTGCCGGTGGATCCGCCGCCGCCGGAAGACGTGGAGTCGCTCGCGGCGTGGTTCACGGCGCCGCCGCCTCCGGACGAAGCCGCGCTGCTGGAGCTGGAGAAGGAGACGCAGTACGGCGCGTGGCTGCTGGCCTTTGGCCGCAAGGTGAATCACTTCACCGGCGCGGTGGACGACGTGGAGGCGTGGCAGCGGCGCATGCGCGAGGCGGGCGTGCCCATGAAGGCGGACATCGAGGGCGCGCCCGGCACTTCGCTCCGGCAGACGGCCACGCACGCGGCCCCGCTGCCCCTGACGCTCCGGGGCGGGGGCACGCGCTCGTGGCCGTATGCGTACTTCGAAATCGCCCAGCGCTCGGGAGGGTTTGACGGGTTCCTGGGGCCGCAGGCCCGCGCGCTGTTCGACATGACGAAGCGGGGCTGAGGCTCGCGGCCCTGGGAGGAGCGTGTCCGCTCCGCGATGCAGCTGTCCATCCCCGGGGTGGGGCCTTCGGGCAAGGCAGCGCGGAGCACGTGTTGCGAGGGCTGGGACGCCTCTCCACCTTGCCGCACGACGAACCCACGACAGAGGAGGCACACCATGCCCATGTCCCGACTGCCGCTGATGCTCGCCGCGACCGCGGCGCTTTGTTTCTCCGCGGGTTGCTCCAAGAAGGGGATGCACAAGGAGGAGTCCAAGCAGCCGATGTCCGCCACCGAGATGTCGTCCACGGGGGACCAGCGCTGCCCCATGTCGGTCCCGGGCGCGCAGGTCCACACGCAGGACACGTCCAACGGCGTGGCGCTCATGTTCACCACGTCCGACCCGTCACAGGTGGCGGACCTCCAGACGCGCGCCCGGCGGCTGCTGAACGAGCAGGCCAAGCGCACCAACGCGGAGAGGCCCATGGACCTGGCGCAGGCGGAGGACCTGGGCGACAGCCCCACGGAGATACAGTCGGGCCGCGACGAGAGCGGGACCGGCGGAGGCGGCAACCAGGGCATGGCCGGGGCGCCCACCGTCCTCTCCACGGTCGTGGCCCAGGACACGCCGGAGGGCATCACCATCACCTACTCCGCGCAGGACCCCATGCAGAAGCGCCAGCTCATCGACGAGGTCCACGAGACCGCGCGTCAGATGCAGGGCGGCCACTGCCCCGGCTTGTAGCCCGCGCGCCGGGACGGCGTGACGAACGCCGTCCCGGTGGAGGCCCTACCGGCGGAACACCACCGTGAGGTTGTGGCTCGGCATCTCCACCACGCGCTCGCGCTGGAGCCCGTGGCGCGCGGCCTCGGCGGTCACCACGCCCAGCTCGCGCACGCCCCAGGACGGGTCGCGCGCGCGGAGCGATTCGTCGAAGGCGAGGTTGCTCGGCGCGGTCTCCTTCCCCTCCACGAAGTAGGGGCCGTACAGCACCAGCCGCCCGCCCGGACGCAGCACCCGCGCCGCGCCCCGCATCAATCCCTGGCAGGCCGCCCACGGCGCGATGTGGATCATGTTCACGCAGAGCATGGCGTCCGCGTGCTCCACCGGCCAGGCGTCCGAGCTCGCGTCCAGCAGGCGCGCGGGCAGGACGTTGGCCAGCCCGTCCTCCACGCGCCACGCGTCGATGCTCTCCAGCGCCGCCGGGTCGCCATCCGTCGGCTGCCAGGTCAGCCCCGGGAAGGCCTTCGCGAAGAAGGCCGCGTGCTGGCCGGTGCCGCTCGCCACCTCCAGCAACGTGCCCTCCGTGGGCAGCACCTCCCGGAGGACGGCGAGGAGCGGTTCGCGGTTGCGTTCGGTGGCCGGGGCGTGACGCTTCATGTCCTCCCCTCTTCCACACCCGCGCACGCGAGGAAAGGCCTCTCGCGGAAGTTTGCAATCACAGTCAAACCAACGACTCCCCCCGCACGGAATCCGCAACACTTTCCGGGTCCTGCCGAAAACCTCCTGCTTCAACTCGCCTCATCCCCCAGGCAGGAGTGACCTTGACGTTCTTCAACCGGAATGTTTCACGCATGCTGTGCTCGGTGTCTCTGCTCGCGCTCGCAGGCTGCGGGCCGCAGGGAGCGGAGGCTCCCTCCCTCCCCGAGCAGGAGGTCGCGACGGCCCGGCAGGCGGTGTCCACCATCGCGTACCGGAGCAGCGCCACGGCGGGCGGCAGCACGCGCACGTCGTTGAGCATCGCGAAGCCCACGGGCACGGCGGTGGGTGACGTGCTGCTGGCGCGCATCATCAACCGCAACAACGTGGCCGCGGTGGCGACGCCGCCCGCGGGCTGGACGCTGGTGCGCTCGGACCAGAGCGCGTCGCAGCTCAAGGCGTGGATCTTCTACAAGGTCGCCACCGCGTCCGAGCCGTCCACGTACGCGTTCACCATCGACATCGCCAGCTACATGGCCGGCAGCATCTCCGCGTTCTCCGGCGTGGACACGGCCAACCCCATCGACGCGCAGACGGGCCAGAAGAACGGCCTCACCTCCAGCTTCAACACGCCCGCCCTCTCCACCAGCACCGCCAACGGCGTCGCGGTGTGGTTCGGCTCGCAGCTGTGGACCGGCGCCGCGTGCCCGGCGAGCCCCATCGTCCCGCCCGCGGGCTTCACCGAGCCCGTGGACACCTGCCTCGTGTCCTCGTCCACGGGCGTCATCTACAACGTGGCCCACAAGGACCTGGGCGCCGCGGGCGCGCAGGGTTCGTTCAACGGTTCGTCCCCGTACGCGGAGACGAACACCGCGCAGGTGGTGGCGCTGCGCGCGGCCAACGCCTCCGCCTCCTGCTCCGTGGGGGACACCTTCTCCACCGCGTACACCACCCAGGGCACCGTGACGGCCACCGCGCTGGTGGAGCCGTCCGGCATCGCCGCCAGCCGCCTCACGCCGGGCGTCCTCTACGCGCACAACGAGGACACCACCGCCATCGTCGCCATCAGCACCGCGGACGCGAGCACGAAGGGCACCTTCACCGTGTCCAACGTGACGCCCGCGGACTGGGAGGACGTCGCCACCGGCCCGTGCCCCGCCGGCCAGTGCATCTACATGGGCGACATCGGCCGCTCGAGCGCCAACTTCCCCACGCCGCCGTCCACCTTCGCCGTCTACCGCATCCCGGAGCCCGACATCGGCGCGGGCCAGACGAGCGGGAACCTCACCGCCGAGGCCTTCCCCTTCCAGTACCCGGACACGCCCAAGGACGCGGAGACCCTCATGGTCCACCCCACCACGGGCGACATCTACGTCGTCACCAAGTCCTACTCGGGCGCGAGCAAGGTCTACAAGTTCCCCCAGCCGCTCCCCACGCCGGGCACCCTGAGCACGCTCGTGTTCGTGGCCAACCTCCCGCTGCCCACCACCACGGACACCAACTACGGCGCCGCCACGTCCGGCGCCATCCACCCGTGCGCCAACCGCTTCCTGCTGCGCACCTACCGCAAGGTGTATGAGTTCCGCGCCGCCACGGGCGCGGCCTTCGAGACCGCGTTCGCCGCCGCGCCCGTCTCCCTGACGGACACCGTGGAGGGCCAGGGTGAGGCCATCGAGTACGACCCGACCGGCACGGCCTATTACACGATGAGCGAGTCGCCCTCGCCCTTCCGGCTCAAGCGCGTCGTGCGCCAGTAGCCCGCAATCGCAGTCATGACCAGGCCGCGTCCAGCTCCCGCGCCGGGCGCGGCCTTCGTGCGCCGTGAGCCATCCACGCCGCGACGGCACATTGGCGGATTTTAAGTTATTTCCAGTTTTACATGTATAATCGCAACCATGCGATACTTCCGTCCCCGTCTCGCGCGCGCCGCCGCGCTGCTCTCGGTGTTCACTCCGCTGCTGGCCTGTGGGCCGGACGGGAGCGCGCCGCCCTCCCCTGACGTGCTGCCCGGACAGGCGCGAGCGTTGGCGACGACGGGCCACCAGGCGTTCCGGGTGATGACGTACAACGTGCGCGGTCCCCTGGACACGGGCGTGCGCGCGTGGCCCAACCGCAAGGCGGCGGTCCTCCAGCGCATCCTCGCGAACAACGCGGACATCGTCGGCGTGCAGGAGGCCCAGGCGCCCTCGGGCGGACCCAGCATCCCCGCGGACCTCATCGCGGGGCTGACGGGCGCGGACAAGCCCTACGGCGTCTACAACCCGGGCGGTGGCAGCCCGAAGCTCATCTTCTTCAAGAAGAGCCGCTTCGGGATCGCCCCGGAGGTTGGCCAGGGCAACGAGGCGCTCGTGAACCCCTACGCCTCCAGCGATACGTGCTTCAGCCACGCGGAGGGCAAGAAGATTGCCTGGGTGGGCTTGCGCGACCTGGCCTCCGGCCAGGTGTACTTCGTGGCCAACACGCACTTCGCCTACGCGGCGGCGTGCTCACTGGGACGGCTCAAGGAAGCCGAGCAGATGGCGTCGTTCCTGGCCACGAAGCCCGGGGGCCTGCCGGTCATCGCCATGGGGGACTTCAACTCCGACGCGCAGGGCCAGTCCACGCCGGGGGAGACGACCCTCGCGGACTTGGAGAGCGGGGCCCGGCTGTTCCGCACCGCGCGCTTCGACGGCGTGACGGGCGTGGATGACGCCACGTTCAACAACGCGTGGAGCGGCTCCACGTCCACGAAGTACCAGCGGCTGGACTACATCTTCCACAACGGGGGCGCGCTCACCTCGTCCGCGCCCGCCATCGACCGGACGGAGAGCGGCGGCCTCACGCCGTCGGACCACTACCCGGTGCTCGCCACCATTCGCCCGTCCATCTTCACGGCGGGCTCCACCCTCTCCCCGACACCCAGCGGCACGTCCACCAGCACGCAGCTGTTCTTCGCGGACGTCACCGGTGACGGCTGCGCGGACCGCATCACCTGGAACCATGCGGTGGGCGAAGGCGAGACGTGGGTGGCGAAGTCGAAGTGCGACGGCGGCTTCGCCCCGGCGGTGAAGAACACGGGCGCGACGAGCGGTGTCGCCACCACGCGCTTCTTCTTCGCGGACGTCACCGGCGACGGGTGCGCGGACAAGGTCCTGTGGCGGCCCAACCTGGGGGACGGCGAGGTGCGCATCTACCCCGCGAAGTGCGACGGCACCTTCGGCGACCGCGTGGCCGTCACCCAGGCGGCGAGCACCAGCGACGCCACGCGCTTCTTCTTCGCGGACATCACCGGCGACGGGTGCGCGGACCTGGTGCGCTGGAATCCCACGCAGAAGTCCGGCGCCTTCGACACCTTCGTGTCGAAGTGCAACGGCACGGTGTCCTTCGGCGCCGCGGTGACGAGCACGACGGGAGCGAACACGAGCGCTGGCACCCGCGTTTCCTTCGCTGACGTGGACGGCGACGGCAAGGCGGACCGCATCCTCTGGAATCCGGCTCAGGAAGGGGGCCGCACGCGCGTGTACCGCTCCACCGGCGCAGGGGCGTTCGCGCTGTTCTTCCTGCACGAGTCAGGCACCAGCGGCGTGGACACGTCCCGCTTCTACTTCGCGGACGTGGACGGCGACGGCAAGGCGGACAAGGTCTTCTGGCGGCCCGGCTTCCGCGAGGGCCGGATGCAGATCTACCCGAGCACCGGCGCCAACTTCGCGGGCAGCCCGGTGATGGACAACACGGGCTTCAGCAACTCGGAGAACACGGACTTCTTCTTCGCGGACATCGACGGCCGGGACGGCGCGGACAAGGTGTACTGGAACCCCGGCAACTACGACGGCGACACCAAGGTGTTCCGCGCGCTGGCGCCGTAACGCCAGCACGCGGAAAGGGCATGAAGCGCGCGGTGCTGACCGGAGCGGAGAGCATCGAGCACGGCGACGCGGGCACGCCGGAGGTCTGGAAGCTGATGGCCCAGCGGGGCGTGTTCCTGTGCCCCACGCTGGCGGCGGGCGTGCCCCTGTGCGTGGGTGGGGACTCGGGCGTCTTCGCGCACGGGGAGAACGCGCGCGAGCTGGAGCTGCTGGTGGCCAGCGGGGTGACGCCCGCGCAGGCGCTCCAGGCGGCCACCTCCGGCAACGCGCGGATGCTGCACTGGGAGGACCGCGTCGGGCAGGTGAAGGCCGGGCTCTTCGCGGACCTCGTCGCCGTGGAGGGCGATCCCACGCAGGACATCCGCGCCGTGCGCAAGGTGCGGTGGGTGATGAAGGGCGGCACCCTGTACCCGCGCTGAAGCGGCGCTCAACGCCTCGCACGGAGGACGCGGCCGAGCAGGACGTCCGCGAGCCCCGCCAGCAGCAGCACCGGCGCGGCCAGCACCGCGCCGAACCAGGCCAGCGCGTAGAGGACTCCGAAGCCCATGCTCCAGGGACCGCCCACGACGGTCCCGGACAGCACGCCCACGGACTCACGGCCTCCGCCCAGGTGCAGCGCCAGGAAGAGCGCGCCGAGGCCCAGCGCGGCAAGGACAAACGGGTGTCGCATCATCGGTGCGCCTCCAGGTACGGCGCCCGCGCGAGGCGCCAGAGAGGTCCTTCGACGAGCGCGTACAGCAGCACCGCGTCCGCGAGCGGATTGCCCGCCGCGAAGCGCGCGCCGGTGTCGTCGTGCACCGGGAAGGCCGCGAAGTGGAGGCTCGTGAGCAGCCCGTCCAGCGCCGCTTCGTCGTCGAACGCCGCCGCCCCCACGAGCGCGAGCCCGCTGGAGCCCGCGTTCGCGTTCACCCACGGAATCGTGGGGCCGGAGTCGAGGTCCTGCACCGCCTCCGCCGCCTCTGGCCACTCCCCTGCCCACGCGAAGCCCAGCGCCTGTCCCAGGAGCGCGGCGCGGGCCCGCTGGTACTGGTCGCTCGCGAAGTCCACGTCCACCACCTGGAGCATGTGCGCCGCGAGCCACAGCGTGGAGCCCTCCGGCCCGTCCTTCGTCACGCCGTCGTAGGTGAAGCTGGACACGAGCAGGCCGGTCCAACTGTCGGACAGGTTCTCCCGCGCGGAGGCCACCCACCGGCGCAGGAGCGCGCGATGGTCCCGCCCGTCCACCCGGTCCGACAGGCGCAGCGCCGCGAGCGCCACCGTGTTGCAGAAGGTCCAGCCCTCGTCCGGATAGCTCTCCGCCGCGAGCACCGGCGCGCGCTCCAGCTGTCCGGCGATGAGGTCCACACGCTCGCGAAGGAGCGGCGTGTAGTCCGCGCGTGCCTCCACCATCTGGCGCGCGGCGAGCATCAACGCCAGCTCGCCGTCCACGAAGAGGCTGCGCCCTGCCGGGTCCTTGAAGGGGCCCGCGTGCACGTAGGGCAGGAAGAAGGCCTCGTGCGCCCGCCGTTCGTCTCGCAGCGTCCGGGCGATGAGCACGTCCACGACGGCCAGGTGCTCCGCCCTTCGCGCGGGCTCCGACAGCGCGAGGTTCGCGAACGACAGCACGGAGAAGGTGCGAACCATCAGGTCCCACTCCGGGTTCGTGTGGTGGAGCACGTCGCGCTCCGCGCTCGACTCCTGGAGCGAGAACGCGCGTTGGCGGAGGGCCAGCGCCGCCGTCAGCGCTTCCCGGTCGCGAGGCCGGAACAGGAGGTGGAGCGCTGGCAGCCACACCGCCACGGCCAGCACCAGCAGCACGAGTTTGCGTCGCATGCGCGGCAGTCTCCGTCGCGGGCGGGGCCGCGGCGTGGCGCCTCGGGCCGGACGGTCGGCCCCGAGCATTGAACGGTCGCGGTCCCGTCCGGAACGCGCTACCCCCTGGAAATGTCCCAACGTCCCGGGCTCCCGTGTCTGATGAAGCAAATGCACGGACACACCTGGACATGGGGCGCGGTGGGGATGTTCCTCCTGGGGCTGGGGGCGCTCGCGCCTCCCTCCGCGGAGGCGTGCGTCGCGCCCAACTGCCTCGTCGACGTCCGCTTCCCGCTCCCCGAGGACGGCGGCACGGTTCCCTCGAACGTCCCCGGGCTGGTGGTGGTGCCGCCGCTCCTGGAGAACACGGACGTCTCCACGCTCCGGCTGCTCCAGTCGGATGGCACGCCGGTGCCCTTCACGCTGGCGAGTGGCGAACGGAGGACGCAGGTCGTGGTCCCGAAGGCGCCGCTCGTGCCGGGCACGCAGTACCGCATCGAGGCGAAGGGCCTCTGCCAGTACCGGGACACGCAGACGCAGTCCGCGACCTTCACCGCGGGCCCGGAGCTGCCCCTGCCCACGACCCTGGGCACGCTGAGCGTGGACACACCGAGCCAGGGGGTGTTCCCCGTGTTCGGAGACTCGAACTGCGGAAGCCCGCAGGAAGGCGAGGCCACCACGCTGCGCTTCACCCCGTCACCGGAGCTGGTGCCGTTCCTGCCCTGGGTGCACTGGGCGGTGGAGGTGGACGGGCAGCCCTGGTCGTTCGCCAATCACCACGGGTTGACCTCGACGGGCGAGGACAACCCGGACAGCCACAAGTACGAGTACAGGCGGCAGCTGCTGTCCCTCTACACGGTCTGCCAGGCGTACAACCCGCCGCCGCCCGACATGGGCCTCACGCCTGGACGTCATCAGGCCACGCTCCAGGGAACGCTGGAGCACGCGGACCTCACGCTGCCACCGCTGAGCGTGGACTTCGAGCTCCGCTGCCCCACGCGGTGCATGGCCGCGGGCTGCGCCGACGGGGGCACGGGCGTTGTCGGAGACCCCGTGGACGAGGATCCCCTCCAGAGCCCGTCCAAGAACGGCTGCACCCAGGCCGGAGGGGGCCTGACGCTGCTGGGGCTCCTCGCCACGCTGCGGCTCTTGCGCGGCCGCAAGGCCCGGGATTGAGCCCCGGAGGCCGGGAGCGCCGACCTCCGGGGCCGGTGCTCCGGTCTCGGGTGGCTCAGGGCACCGGCGGCGGGGGAGCCGTGAAGCTCACGACGGTGCCACCCTCGCCCGCGGCCACGATGCGGGTGGGTGAAGGGCCATCCAGCGAGGACAGCGGGGTTCCCCCTGGATACGCGGTGGTCCACGCAGCTCCGTCGTAGAACAGGATCCTCCCCTCACTGGTGGCGACGTAGATGCCCTTCTCACTGAAGGCAAGGACGCCCCGGATGCCGGCCTTCGTGGTTCCATTGGATTCGTAGACGGTAGGCAGCGGGGTCCAGGCGCCTCCACTCCTCTTGAGGACCAGTCCATTCTCGCCTGCCGCGTAGGCGAAGCGGCCATCCGTGACATGGACGCCCCTGAGCTGTCCGTCGAAGGCTCCACCCTGGAGGTCCGGCTGCCACGAGGCGCTTGCCGTGTCATAACGGTAGGCAACTGCCTTGTTACTGCCATCCCCGCCCACGGCCAGCAAGGTGTCCTCGGACCCGGCGCTCGAGACCGCACGAAGGTTGTCGGGAACAGTGCCGAACTCAGTCAGATCCACGCTGAGATTGTTGTAGGGCTCTTTCCATTTGAAGGTCTTGCCCTGGTTCGAGACCACATAGACCGTGGGTTCTGTGGGCTGCGCGATACCTGTGATGCCATACAGCGTCGTCTGAGCGTTTGAGCCGGGCGCGGTGGGAGTGTAACACTCCAGATCGGAGGTGCCGGGGCCCCGGGTCGTCATCCGCCCTGCCTCCCCGACGGCGAAGACGCGCCCGCTCGCGGACGCCCACACCGCCTTCCATTTCCCCTTGCAGGAAGGTTTCGTAAACGGCGTCGTCTCGCCGGTCGTGCTGTCGAAATGGACGAGCTTGTCCGTACCGACCAGCCACGCCTTCCGCCCCTCGTCGTAAAGGGCGATGGCCGTCACGTCCGCATTTCCTCCAACGCCCGCTTGCGTCGTCCAAGCGAGGGTGTCACACCCCTCGTCCACGGCATTGGAGCAGTTGTTGTCCAGCCGGTCGCAGAGCTCCGGCAGCCCGGGCCGGACGTAGACGGAGCTCTCATCGCAGTCCTCGGATTGGGTCACAGCGCCAACCACGGGGGCCTCACAGCCCAGCCCCACGTCCTGGCCCTTGGAACCGTCGCCGTCGCCGTCCACGTACCAGGCCACCGGATTCTCAGTCGGGAGTCGAGCACAGGACGTCTGGCTCGGCGTGGAAGCACACGCGACCTTGCCCGAGCACTTGAGCTCATCCTTGCAATCATCGCCGACGTCGAAATCCTCGTCGTTCATGCCATTGCAGTTGTCATCCTTGTCATCGCAGCGGAACTCCGCCCGATCCGGGTGGACCTGCCCATCGCCGTCGTTGCAGTCCCCCCCTCTGTTCACGGCCCCGGCAGGCTGGGTGCAGGCCTCCACCTGGGAGCTTCCGTAGGAGTCCCCGTCCGCATCCACGAACCAGACCTTCTTGTCGTTCGCGTCCGACTCCCCGAGGGCGCAGTTGTCATCCTTCCCGTTGCACACCTCCGTGGCGCTGGGGTTCACTTGGGTGTCCCCGTCATTGCAGTCAGTGCCGCTGACGACGCCTGCCGCGTCGGCGCTGCTGAAGTAGCCGTCCCCATCCCCATCGATGGCCCTCACGGTGAAGGTCACGTCCTGCGCGCCTTCCTCGGGAACCTGAGCCTTCATCTCTTGCGGGTCGCCCACCACGGGGCCATCACAGTCGACCTCGTGCAGCTGCGTCGTCACGCTCAGCACGCGGCCCCAGTCCTTCTTCCGGTACACCGCCACCGACACGGTGCCCGGCGTCTTGCCGGGGATCGCCACGTCGAGGCGGTTCGTGTTCCCCGCGTTGTCCGCGTCCGTGGCCGTCACCGTGACGCATCCGCGCGTGAAGCCGCTGTAGTCGATGGTGACGTTCAGCGCTCCGGCCTTCGAGTCGTCCTTCTTGCACCCCGCCAACACGGAGGCACACAGCACTGCCATCAGGATTACACGCATGGGACGGCATTTTCGGACGCGCCCCGGACCCGGGCAAGGCGCATCGGAGAGAAACCACACCTACACGCTCCCCAACGTGCGGAAGGCGTGTTTCAAGCCCGGTGCCACGGCGGGCGCCATCTTCCCGTCACACAAGAAGTCGAGTCTCGCGGCGTCGTGCGCAGGGACCTTCGCGAGGATGCGCGCACCTGACGCGCGAAGGGTGCAGGCAAGCAACGGCTCGCGGTGGCGCGAGCGCGTGCTGGAGCTCGAGCGCGCCGGAGTGGACCTGCCGCGCCCGCGGTGCGGCCCGCGGCTCGGGGCGAGAGAACACTTCAGCCGGGAGGTGCGGCCCGGGGACGTGACGCGCGTCACCCGGCCCGCTATGTCCGAGGCCGCGTGAGCACGCCCCTCCTCACCCTGCTGGCCCTCCTGGGCTTCGCCGCGAACTCGCTGCTGTGCCGTGCTGCCCTCTCGGGTGGCGCGGCGCGAAGCATCGACGCGGGTTCGTTCACGCTGGTGCGGCTTGCGTCGGGGGCGCTGGTGCTCGCGCTGCTGCTGCGGCTCCGGCGGGGCGGCCGCGGTGCGACAGGGCATGGGAGCTGGGCCTCGGCGCTCGCGCTCTTCGTGTATGCGGCCGGCTTCAGCTTCGCGTACGTGCGCATCGGGGCGGGCGTGGGCGCCCTGCTGCTCTTCGGCTGTGTGCAGCTCACCATGCTCGCGGCAGGGCTCGCGCGCGGGGAGCGTCCGCGCGCGCTCGAGTGGGCGGGGCTCGCGGTGGCGCTCGCGGGGCTCGCGGGGCTCACGCTCCCTGGAGCGAGCGCGCCGGATGCGCTCGGCGCGGGGCTCATGGCCGCGGCGGGCGTGGCGTGGGGCATCTACAGCCTGCGGGGACGTGGGAGCACGGACCCGCTCGCGGCGACGGCCGGCAACTTCGTGCGCGGCGTGCCGCTGGCCCTGGCACTCGTGATGTTCGCCCGCGCCCTGGACGCGGCCCCACACCTGTCGCCGAAGGGGCTGCTGCTCGCGGTCACGTCAGGCGCGCTCGCCTCCGGCGTGGGCTACAGCCTCTGGTACGCAGCGCTGCCCCACCTGAGCAGCGCGCGCGCGGCGGTGGTGCAGCTGTGCGTCCCGGTCATCGCGGCGGTGGGCGCGGTGCTGCTGCTCGGAGAGCCCCTCACCCAGCGGCTGCTCCTGGGTGGCACCGCGCTGCTGGCGGGCGTTCTGCTGAGCCTGCGTGCGAAGCAGCGCCCCGTGACGGCGAAACCCTGACACGCCGCGGACAGCGACAAGGGCCCGGCGCTCCGCTCCGCAATCCCAGACGTCAAGACCGCTCCGAGCGTAGCTTTTCAATGACATCGCGGGTTTCCAGACAAACCTTGACCAACCCTTTCATTCGCAGTTGCATCAACGCCTCACCAGCGAAAAGGAGCGTCACATGTTGCTTCGTGGGTTCGCGATGTTCGCCGTCGTCTCCATCTTCGGAATGGGCTGTGGTGGCGCGGAAGGGACGGACGGCGCCGAGGGCGGTGTGCAGCCCGGTCAGAGCTCCGCCGAGCTCGTGAGCAGCTGTGAGACGCTCCAGACCCGCCGCTGTTCTCCGGGGGCCATCACGGGCTGCCAGTGGGCCAATGGCACCTTTGGCGAGTGCTTCTGTCAGGAGATCCCCGCCAACAAGTGGGTCTGCTTGTGAAATAGGGTCACTCGATGGATGGCGGCTCGGGCTCCAGGAGGTGCGGGGGCTCCGACTGCCCTTCGTCCCGGAGCCTGAGCGCGCGGTCGATGCGCGCGGCGGCGCTGATGAGGCCGAGGTGGCTGAAGGCCTGTGGGAAGTTCCCCAACTGCTCGCGCGTCAGCGGGTGGATCTCCTCCGCCAGCAGCCCCAGGTGGTTCGACGCCTCCGCGTGCGCGACGAAGACGTCCTCGGCCTCCTGGATGCGATTGGCCAGCGCCAGCGCCTCCGCCAGCCAGAAGCCACAGAGGATGAAGCCTCCCTCCGGCCCCGCTACCCCGTCATCCATCCGGTACCGGCGCAGGAACGGGCCCGCGCCCAGCTCCGCGCGCAGCCAGTCGAGCGTCCTCAGGATGAGCGGCTCCGTCCCCCGGAAGCAGCCCACGATGGGCAGCTGCAGCAGCGCGGCGTCCGGCTCGTTCCCTCCGTAGACTCCGACGAAGTGCTTGCGCGCCGGATCCACGCCGTTGCGCAGGATGTCCGCCCGGATGACGTCCGCCAGGGCGGCACTGGACTGCTCCAGCGCCGTCTCCCCGAAGAGCCGTGCCAGGTGCTGCCCCCGGCGCAGGGCCAGCCACCCCATGAGCTTCGAGTGGACGTTGTGCCGCATCTCCCGGCGCGGCTCCCAGATGCCGTGGTCGGGCTCGCGCCAGCGGCGGGCGGTGGTCTGGATGACCGAACGGAGCAGCCTCCAGGTGCGCAGCGGCAGCCGCCCGCCGGAGCGCTCGTAGAGGTACGCCGCGTCGAGCAGCGCGCCCGCGGTGTCGAACTGGAACTGGTCCCTCGCGTCGTTGCCCAGCCGCACCGGACGCGAGCCCTGGAAGCCGGACAGGTGGCCCAGCTCCCGCTCCGGCGGCACGCAGGCACCGTCCAGCGAATACATCACCTGAAGCGTTTCACCGCGCTGCAACGTGTCGCGCACGAAGTAGAAGAACTCGCGCGACTCATGCTGGAAGCCGAGGAGGTTGGTGGCGCGCACCGCCATCGCGGAGTCGCGGACCCAGCTGAAGCGGTAGTCCCAGTTGCGAGGCCCTCCAATCCACTCGGGGAGAGAGGTGGTGGGCGCGGCCACCATCGCGCCCGTGGGGCCGTACATCAGCAGCTTCAGCGCCAGCGCGGAGCGCAGCACGTGGTGCCGCCACGGCCCTTCGTAGTGCAGCTGTTGCGCCCACTCGCGCCAGGCCTGGCGCGTATCCCGCAGGTGGTCGAAGGGCCGGTACGCGGCCAGCGGCTCCGGCCGGTCGGAGCCCCATGACAGGATCATCCAGCGCCGCTCGCCCGGCCCCATCCGGATGCGCGTCTGGAGGCCCGTGTCTCCCCGGCAGGGTTGGCCGCGTAGCGCCTCGCAGGGCCGCCACTCCGCCTCCCCGCTGAGCACGGCGACCAGCCGCTCCCCTCCCGACCCTCGGGCGACCAGGCCGTGCTCCTCCCGCTCCACCCGCGTCCGCGACGCCCCGTAACCGAAGCGCGGGTCGAAGACGATGTTCAGCTCCACCGGGCCTTCCAGACACTCGATGCGCCGGTGCACCTCGTGGACGGTGGAGCGCGGGTCGTTGGTCCACGGCATGTAGTCGATGATGCGGATGGCCCCTTTGCGCTCGAAGCGGAACAGCGTCTCCAGGACGTTGGTGTCCGGGTCGTAGCGCTGCAGGCTCTCGAAGGGCCACACGACGGGGGTGATGCCGGTGATGCCGCCCTTCGCGTCATCGAGGATGCCCGCGAAGACGCTCGGGCTGTCGAAGCGGGGGAAGCAGAGCCAGTCGATGACACCGTCCGGCCGGACGAGCGCGCAGGAGCATCCATCACCAATCACCCCACGGGCGGCCAGGGAGATCTCCCGGTAGGACGCCGGGTTGGTGAACCGGAAGGGGCGGGCCATCCGCCTGGCGGCGCTGTAGAGGTCCATGAGCAGGCGTGTCGCGGGGCAGGAGCGCGACCTCCCGCCCTCAAAGTAGCGACCCCCGCGGGACGGCCCCACCC
>NZ_RAWC01000057.1:0-43105 GCF_003611685.1 Corallococcus sp. CA049B
CGTCCGACCCCGCCCACCTGGAAGACAACGTGAAGGCGGGCTTCGGACGGCTGCCTGACGAAAAGCTGCGCGCGCGGATGGTGAAGCTCTTCGAGTCCTGACTACAGGTCCGCCAGCTCCGGTGAAGGCGAGTAGCGCAGCTCCCCACCCGGCTCCAGCACCAGCCCGGTGCCGGGCTCGCCGGCCTCGTCGTCGCGCCCCACCTCCAGCACGCCCTCCTCCGCGTCCCACTGGCCCAGGTAGTACTCGCCGCCGGCCGCCATGCACGCGCGGCCTTCGGACACCACCGTCTCCACCACTTCCTTCTTGTCGCTGGTGAGGCGGTAGAGCGTCCACGTCTTGCCGTCCTCGCGGAAGCCCTTCACCAGGTCCGCCAGCTCCTCGTCGCGAGGCACCCCGCCCGCCTTCTCCTCGCGCGTCCACTGGCGCGGCTCCTTCGCGGGCTGCGTCTTCTGCCACGCCCGCGCCAGCTCCAGCAGCTTCTGCTGGGCCGCGTCCTGGAGCGCGTGCATCGCGTCCGGCAGCTCAATCTCCTCCAGCGCCAGCAGGGCCGTCTCCAGCTGCAGCGCCTTCAGGCTCCACTCGTTCCACGCGGTCTTCAGCATCCCTTGTCGCTCCCGGCCGTCACGCCTCGTTCCGAAGGACGAAACAAGCGAGTGGGCCCGGCACGCCCCCTATCACACGCCCGGCTGCCGGGGTGCCGACCCGGCGGTTCGGACGATGTTCGCCGCCTGACCGCTGCCTACCTTCAACCGCCAAGGGAGGCGAGCACATGACGACGACGACGAAGACTCCGCAGGACGTGGTGGAGCACCTGGGCAAGCTCATCCACGGCATCAAGGTCGCGATGATGACGACCGTGGACACCGACGGCAGCCTGCGCAGCCGGCCGATGTGGACCTACGACAAGGACTTCGACGGGGAGCTGTGGTTCTTCACCAACGACCACACCCACAAGGTGGACGAGGTGCAGAAGGACCACCATGTCAGCCTCGGCTACTCCGACCCCACGCGGGACCGGTACGTGTCCGTCAGCGGCCGCTGCGCGGTGATCCACGACAAGGCCAAGGCCAAGGAGCTGTGGAACCCCGCCCTCAAGGCCTGGTTCCCCCAGGGGCTGGATGATCCGAACCTGGCCCTGCTGCGCGTCTCCGTCGAGAAGGCCGAGTACTGGGACACGCCCAACAGCAAGATGGTCCAGCTGGTCGGGTTCGTGAAAGCCGTCCTCACCGGCGACAAGTACCACCCGGGCGACAACCAGAAGCTCGACCGGGGCGCCCCACGCCACAACTGACGGGAACCCGAACGGGGCCGCCGGAAGGCCGGCGGTTCCCACGCTCTCAAATCCTGACGCGTGTGTCAGGGGGTGTGTGAAAGCAGGACAGCCTCGGACCCGTCCCACCCCGACCCACCCGGCAGGCCCCCCCGAGGGAGCTCGCCGTGGTGGGTGAGACTTTTGTTCCTTGATTGCTGTTTCTCTGACAGCGCCGTTCGTCCTGGCTTGTAGCCCACCCTCGGCCCGAGTCATGCAGCCGGCCGACGCCGTGGTACGAGCCGGACACCGTCCGCACATCACGTTGAAGTGACAGACGGTTTAGAGTATCAACCATCCGCTTTCGAGATTTTCCACCTTCCGTCCGGCATTTCCGCCGGCGCCGGATGGGACGGACTCGGAGACGCTCATTGGGCGGAGCGATTTCCCGCCATTCGAAGGAATCAGGACGATGGAGAACAAGAAGAAGGTCGCGAAGCCCGAGGGCAAGCTGGCGGTGCTCATCCCGGGCCTGGGCGCGGTTTCCACCACGCTGATGGCGGGTGTGGAGCTGGCGCGGCAGGGCAAGGGCGCCCCCATTGGCTCGCTCACGCAGATGGGCACGGCCCGTCTGGGCAAGCGCACCGACGGCCGCACCGTGAAGCTCAACGAGCTGGTGCCGCTGGCCACGCTGGACGACGTCGTCTTCGGCGCGTGGGACATCATCAGCGAGGACGCCTACCAGGTGGCCGTGCGCTCGGGCGTGCTGACGGACAAGCACCTGGAGCAGGTGAAGCCCTTCCTCCAGGGCATCAAGCCGAAGCCGGGCGTGCATGATCCGGAGTTCGTGCGCCGCATCGCGGCGAACCACATCAAGGCCACCAAGACGCACCGCGAGAGCATTGAAGCGCTGCGCCAGGACATCCGGGACTTCAAGAAGGAGCTCAACGCCAAGCGCGCCGTGATGGTGGTGTGCAGCAGCGTGGAGACCTTCCGCCCGCTGCCGGAGGCCTTCCAGACGCTGGCCAACTTCGAGAAGGCGCTGGACAGCAACAGCACGGACATCAACCCCACGGCGCTCTACACCTACGCGGCCATCAAGGAAGGCGTGCCGTTCGCCAACGGGACGCCGAACGCGGCCGTGGACACGCCCGCGCTGCAGGAGCTGGCCAAGCTGGAGGGCGTGCCCGTGGCGGGCCGTGACCTCAAGAGCGGCCAGACGATGATGAAGACGGTCATCGCGCCGGCGCTCAAGGCGCGCATGCTGGGCCTGGAGGGGTGGTTCTCCACCAACATCCTGGGCAACCGGGATGGCGAGGTGCTGGATGATCCGCAGGCCTTCAAGGCCAAGGAAGTGACCAAGTCGAGCGTGCTCGACACCATCCTGCAGCCGGACCTGTACCCGGAGCTGTACAACAAGTACTCGCACAAGGTGTCGATCCACTACTACCCGCCCCGCGGCGACGCGAAGGAGGGCTGGGACAACATCGACATCACCGGGTGGCTAGGCTACCCGATGCAGATCAAGGTCAACTTCCTCTGCCGCGACTCCATCCTGGCGGCGCCGCTGGTCCTGGACATCGCGCTGTTCATGGACCTGGCCAAGCGGATGGAGTGGCGGGGCATCCAGGAGTGGATGTCCTTCTACTTCAAGAGCCCCATGGCCCACCCGGGCCTGCCGGTGGAGCACGACCTGTTCATCCAGCTGACCAAGCTGAAGAACACGCTGCGCGTCGTCGCGGGCGAAGAGCCCATCACGCACCTGGGGATGGACTACTACGGGGATGACCTCCCTCTCTCCCGCTAAGAACGACTCCGCGTTCAAGTGGCTCGTCACCGTCATGGCGGCGGGCCACTTCGCGCTGGTGGTCTCCACCGGAAGAGTCCGGTGGGAGCACGTCGCGGCGGACCTGCTGCTGGTGGTGCTGGCCTGGGCCGGCGCCGGCCCGCGGCGGTTCCTCCGCGGCGCGTTCCCGCTGTGGCTCACCGGCATGATTTTGGACAGCCAGCCGCTGTGGCTGTGGCTGCGCGGCACCATCCACACCGGCGACCTGTGGAACCTGGAGAAGCTGCTGTTCCCCGCCCCGGGCGGCACGCACTGGCCCGAGTGGTGGTCGCGGCACCCCAACACGCCGTTGGACCTGCTGTGCGGCTGGGCCTACGCGGCCTACCTCTACGAGGTCTTCCTCGTGGCGCTGTGGTTCTTCTTCAAGAAGGACGCGAGGTTCGAACAGCTGTGCTGGGCCTTCTTCGTGGTGAACGCCATCGGCGTGGTCACCTACGTGCTCTACCCCGCGGCGCCCCCCTGGTACGTGCTGAAGTACGGGCCGGGACTCGCGGACCTGTCGGCGCCGCCCAGTCCAGCGGGCACCGCGCGCTTCGACGCCTTCTTCGGCATCCGCTACTTCGCGAACTTCTACGCCAAGAACCCCAACGTCTTCGGGGCCATGCCGTCGCTGCACGCGGCCTACCCGCTGATGATGGTGCTCGTCCTCTGGCACAAGGGCCCCGCGTGGCGGGTGGGCACCAGCTTGTTCGCGCTGCTCGTCGCTTTTTCCGCCGTGTATCTCACGCACCACTACGTCCTCGACGTGCTCGCGGGGAGCATCGCGGCGGTCGTGGCCTTCGTGGTCGTGAGGGCTGTCTTCGCAAGACGGGCCATGGGAGCGCCAGGGATGGCGCCCGTGACCCTGCCGTCTGGAGGGAACACCCGTGCATGACAACATGCTGGCCTTGCTGAGTGGAGACCTGTCCCCTTCTGCGCGCATCTGGACCGCGCTGGCGCCCGCGCTGTTCGCGGTCGCGTACTTCCTCGTGGGCCTGGTGCTCTTCTGTATCCGGTGTGCCATCAAGGGCATCCCCCAGGACGCGGAGACGCTGACGCGCGGCAAGTCGGTGCTGGTGGGCTTCTTCCTGCGCCACTACTTCTTCTGGGTCATCCAGCCGCTGTGGCGGGTGCTGCTGCGCTCGGGCCTGCCGGCCAACGCGCTGTCCATGCTGTCGGGCCTGTTGGGCGTGTCGTCCGGCGTGGCGGTGGCGGCGGGCCGCTTCGCGCTGGGTGGCTGGCTGTTCCTCCTGGCGGGCGTGCTGGACGTGATGGACGGCCGCGTGGCGCGCACCCGCAAGGAGGCCAACCCCGCGGGCGCGGCGCTGGACTCCGTGCTGGACCGGTACGTGGACTCCGCCATCCTGATGGGCCTGGCCTGGTACTACCGGGACACCTGGGTGCTCTTGCCCGCGCTGGGCGCGCTGATGGGCTCCTCGCTGGTGCCGTACGTGCGCGCCAAGGGTGAAGGCCTGGGCGTGAGCGTGCGCGACGGCGCGATGCAGCGGCTGGAGCGGGTGCTGTTCCTGGGCGTGGGCACGGCGCTGTCGCCCATCCTGGAGGCGCTGTTCTGGCCGACGGAGAAGCACCCCATGCACTGGCTGGCGGTGGCGGGCCTCGTCTTCGTGGCCGTGCTGAGCAACGTCACGGCGCTGGCGCGCTTCCGCACGCTGGTACGAGCCCTGACGCCCAAGAAGCCGGTGAAGCAGCGCTCGGGCGTGGCGCTGTTCGGCTTCAACGCGGCGGCGGGTGCCATCGCCACGGCGGTGGACTTCGTGGCGGTGCTGGGCATGGTGGAGTGGGGAGGCCTCTCCCCGGTGTGGGCCACGGTGGCCGGCTGCGTGCTGGGCGGCGTGGTGAACTACACCCTGAACCGGGTCATCACCTTCCGCAGCCAGGGGGCGGTGGCGCCGCAGCTGGCGCGCTACACGCTGGTGAGCGCGACCAGCGCGCTGCTCAACGCGGGCGGCGTGGCGCTGCTCACGCTGCACCCGCAGCTGGCGTACACGCTGGGCTGGTGGCTGGTGCGCGGCGTCGTGTACTTCGCGTGGAACCTGCCCCTGCAGCGCGACTACGTCTTCAACGACACCTCGGACGAGCTCCTGGAGCAGCGGCCCCATGCGGCGTGACACGCTCGCCCGCGGCTTGAGGGCCCTGTGGGTGGGGGCCCTGCTTTCGCTTCCAGGGGTGGCGGCTGCGGGTGGCGTGCTGGGGTTGTCCTACGACTCCAGCGACCGGTACGGAGAGAGCTTCTCCTTCGTGGCGGACACGGAAGACGGCACCTACGTGACGGTGAACCTGACGGTGACGAACATTGGCCCGGGGTCGCGCACGGGCATCTGCCGCGCCACGGTCTTGCGGCCGGGCAAGGCGGTCTGGTCGCCCCAGACGCGCGTGGGCGCGAAGGAGTGGAGCTACGCGCCCACCACGGACACTTTGAAGCTGGGCACGTGCCTCGCCCGGGCTTCGGACACGGGCCTGACGGTGGACGCGCCCCTGGACAACGGCCGGGTGACGCTGGAGTACGCGCGCAAGCCCGAGCCGTGGTCGCCGGACGGCTCCGTGGTGGAGGAAGGCAAGGACCGCTACCGCCACGAGGTGCTGGTGGCCGGCAGCCCCGTGAAGGTGACGCTCCAGGTGCCCAAGGCGGAGGCGGTGACGCTGTCGGGCGGCGGGTACGCGGACCACTCGCGCAGCACGGTGGCGCCGGCGAAGTTGGCGAAGCGCTGGGTGCGCTTCCGCGCGATCAAGGGCCCGCCGTACGCGGTGGTGCTGGGGCGCGAGGGCCATGGGGGCGACTACGCGCCCGTGTACGTCTGGGAGGACAAGGGGGCCGCGAAGCTCCTGGAGTCCTTCACGCTCACGCAGACGGGAGCGAAGGAGAAGAGCACGTGGCGGGCGGAGCTCACCGACCGCGACGGCAAGCCGGCCGTGACGCTCAAGGGCACGTCGCTGCTCCAGCGCAGCGCGCCGGTGGAGTCCCTGGGCGTGCTGAGCGGGCTGGTGCGGCCGGTGGTGGGCTCGCCGGTGACGTACCTGCTGCGGGGCGTGATGGAGCGTCCGGGCAAGGCGCCGGTGGACGGGTTGATGGAAGTGACGTTGGAAGGCGAGTAACCGGCAGGGGTTTTCAGCGTGAGCGAGTCGTTGCTGCGGTCGGTGCATCACGTCCCCGGGGTCCGGGGGTTCGTGCGCAAGCAGGTGTTGCGGGTGGTGGCGCGCGGGGTGGAGTGGACCACCAAGCTGCCCGGCAAGCGCGCCCTCAACGTGTCCCAGGTGAACCCGTGGCTGCACGTGGGCGGCAGCGTGCCCCGTGCGCGCTACGGCGAGCTGAAGGACCGGGGCATCACCTGCGTCATCGACCTGCGCGCGGAGCGCTGTGACGACCGCGAGGCGCTGGCGGCGCTGGGCATCGAGCTGCTCAGCCTGCCGGTGACGGACCGCTACCCGCCGTCCGTGGAGCAGCTGTCTCAAGGGGTGCGCTGGGCGCTGCCCCGGCTGGACGCGGGCGGCGTGCTGTACGCGCACTGCGAGCACGGCGTGGGGCGCGGGCCGCTGATGGGGCTGGCGGTGATGGTGGCGCGCGGCTGGGACGCGCCGGAGGCGTACCGGGCGGTGCGCCACGCGCGTTGGCAGGCGACGCTCAATGACCGGCAGCTGCGGGGACTCGCGGACTTCGTGGCCGCGTGGACGGGCGTGCCGGAGCAGGCCGCTTAGGCTCCGGGCTCAAGGCTGGGGGCGCCACCACAGGCCCTTCAGTCCCGCCTGCTCACACGCCTGCCGCGCCTCCTCGGTGTAGCAGTAATAGAGCAGTTCGGGGACGGAGAACACGGGCGGGAAGCCTCCGGGTGGCGGACGGAGCACGAGCGGCTCGGCGTCATCCTCGCCCAAAAGCTCTTCGCCGCACTGGTGGAAGGGCACACCCTTCACGAGGGTGCGCTCCCGGTCGAGGCAGTCGGTCCGCTCCAGCAACTGGAGGATGACGAAGTCCTCGTTCTTCAGCGCAGGGTCCGTCACTGAATGCCAGGTCCGCCTCCGAGGGTACCCGCTCTGCACGAGGTGGTTGATGCGTTCCGAGTAGATGACCGTGGGGATGAGGCGGTGGCGGAACGGGCCCACTGCTTCGAGCACGCGCACCATGCGCCGGGAGAGCAGCAACCACCCCAGGGGCGCGGTGAACAGGTGGTCGAGCCCGGCGATCCTCTCCAGGTCGCCGACGAACTCCATGACTTCGGGCGCGCCCCGCTGTCGCTGGTAGTCGATGCCGGGGTCGCGAAACGTCACGCACTCGAAGCCATCGAACTCGATGAGATGGGCGTCATAGATTTCCGCATCCTCCTTGAGGTGGGAGACATCCGTCGCCAATGCATACATCATGTGGTGTGTGACTCCCCGAGGGCGGACAGCTCCAGCAAGGCCAGCTTCTTCCCCGTGAGCACCCTACCGCCGCGCTGCTCCTGGATCACCTTGATGACCGGCTCCTTCAGGCTTCCGGACTGGATGGCCTGACGCAGCTCGTTCTCGACCTTGAGGAGGGCCTCCTCGATGACCTTGGGCGTCCAACTGGCAGGGGGGCCCTTCGCGCCCAGTCGATCCCAGGCGGCCTCAAGCCGGGCACGCACGAACTTGCTGTAGAGGGGATGGCTGCCCGAGTGGATGAGCTGGCCTTCCACGTTGAGCCCGGAGTGCATGTCGAGGATGTTCGACCCCCGGTCAATCGTGTAGCCCTTGAGCCGCTCCATGGCGGTGCGGATCAGTGGGTGGGTCTGGGCGATCTCATCGGGGATGAGGTGATGCATGGGATGGCCCGCGGAGAGCCGGACCTCCGCCGCCGCCCGCGCCGCCGGGCCCTGGGTTTGCTCCACCCAGTCCAGGTAGTTCTTCCGGTAGCGGGTGAAGACGCTCAGGCGGGGTGTGCCCTTGCCGACCTTGAGCACCACCAGCCCGTCCTTGGTCACCGTGAGCGCCCCGTACTCGTCGCCCAGGGCCTTCCCGTCCGGACGGCGCAGCCGGAAGGGCTGGGACTCCGAGCTCAACTTCTCCAGGCGGTAGCCCGCGGCCTGGAGCTCCCGCTTGAACGCGTTGAACTCCGGTGTTCCCTCCGCCGGGATGCGGCGTCCAACGAAGTCCTTGAGCTTCTCCCAGTTGGGGAGCTTCTCCAGCAGCCTCTCCAGTTCGGCGTCGCTGAGCGTGCGCTCGGTCAGCGTGGGCTCGGAGTCCGGCTTGGACGTCCCGCCTTCCTCGACAGCCTTTGACAACAACGGCGTGCCGGAGCCCCAGGGATTGAACGGCAGCGGAACAGACGGAGCCGCGGTGATGGAGCCCGGCTGGTACACGGGGACACCCGCGTAGGCACCGCCGGGGCCCGCCGCCGCCATCATGTAGATGCGGGGCGGGGTGATTCTCACGGACGTCATCAGCTTGAGCCCACGTCCCGCGTTGGTCTTCACACCCATCAGCGCCAGCGCCGCCATCGCGATGCTCACCAGCATTCGAAGTAAGGACTTGCTGGCCTCCTTCAGCTTCTCCGGTGAGCCATTGGCCTCCCAGGCCTGGGTGAGCCACAGCTGCGCGTGCTTCAATGCCTCCC
This sequence comes from Corallococcus sp. CA049B, assembly GCF_003611685.1. Classification (NCBI taxonomy): domain Bacteria; kingdom Pseudomonadati; phylum Myxococcota; class Myxococcia; order Myxococcales; family Myxococcaceae; genus Corallococcus; species Corallococcus sp. CA049B. Next base: position 8,665 of record NZ_RAWC01000057.1, read on the forward strand.
CTCCGGCCTCGATGAGTCCATGCGCTCCGAACGCCGCCAGACCCAACTGGATGAGCGCCGCCGCGAGCTGTCCCACCCCCGTGGGCGTCGCCGCCAGGAAGGTGGACAGCGCCTCCGCGGCGATGAAGCCCACCACCATCGCGGAGATCTCCAGCCAGTTGTCCAGGATGGCCTTGCCGTACTGGCCAGTCACTTCTCCGAAGTACCGGTCCGCCTGCTTCACGGAGGTGAGGACGTCCTCCAGGTGCCGGGCGGCCTTGCGCGCCTGGGCCATCGCCTCGTGGGTGATGGAGCCGCTCGACACGATTCCCTGGAGCTGGTTGGCGAAGGCGATGCTCACCAGCCAGATGCGCTCGCCCGCGACCAGCCGCACGTCACCGTCGAGGTGCTGGACCCCCTTGCGGCCACTCTTCACGTTCACGTGATGAATGACCTTCTCGTAGAAGCGCAGGTCCCGTCCCGGCTGGATGGCCTGCCGGTAGAGGCGCGCGGCGATGGGCTCCAGGCGGTCCCCTGCACGGACCTGATAGAGCGTCGCCGCGGGCTCCGGCAGCTGGGTCGTGATGCGAAAGGCCTGCACATGGCCTTGCAGCAGGTATCCCCCCACCACGGTGGACACGTAGGACCAGCCAGGCGCCTGGGCATGGTCCCGGATGACGCTCACCCGCGTGCCCGGAGGCAGGGGCGCAGGAGTCAGGCAGGTGGAGCTCTTCATCTCCGCGGGGAGCGTCCGCAGGTTGGCGCCATCCCCCTGGTCGATGAAGCCGAACTGAATCGTCATGTTCCCCCCAGTCTCGGGACTGAGAGGATTCAGCCACGCGGGCCAGGAGTGAAGGACCGGCCGGGTGGGGATGAACGGGTGCCCCGGCGGCGGCTCACACCTTCAGACTGGAGCGCTCCTCGGAGCGGGCGTCGTCGCCTGACACCCTCTTCCCCTCGCGCTTGGAGCGCCGCCCGCCGCTCCCCATCAGCATGTCCATCCACCGGTTGCTGATGCCGAAGTTGCGGTCCGGCGTCGCGAAGTGGTGCGCCATGTGGTGCGCGCGCAGCGCCCTGCCCCAGGCCGTGCGCGGCGTGCGGTGGTGCGTGGCCCAGTGGAGGGTGTCGTAGGTCACGTAGCCCCAGACGATGCCCACGAAGTACGGGAGCATCTCCGCCGGACGGCCCACCCACCACAGCGACACCCCGATGAGCGAGGACAACGGGACGGTGACGATGAGCGGCATCACCAGTCGCTGGGAGTCGTCCGGGTACTTGTGGTGGTAGCCGTGGGCAATCTCATGCACCCTCCGGGTGAGCCGGCCTTTGCCCTCCCAGTGGAAGAAGAACCGGTGGATGCCGTACTCCATGAAGACCCACGTCAGCCCGCCCAGCGGGATGAACAGCAGGGCCCGCCCCACCGTCGTCCGTCCCCCTGACAGGCCCCACCCGAGCAGGCCCAGCGTGAGCGGGACGTAGAGGAGGACCGGCACCGCCGGGTGCAGCTTCGAGGCCGCCTCCATGAAGGCGCTCTCGAACATCCGGCCGGATTGATGCCTGAAGTATGGACGCCCCATACCGCGTGAAGATGGGACCGGAGACAGCTGGGTGCCCATGCCCGTTCGTCCCTCCGCAGTGTCGCCTTGCGGAACGGCGCCGGCCCCTCCGGGCGCAATGAAAAAGGCCCCGGCGTGCGGTGCCGGGGCCTCCTTGCCTGCATGAAGCCGCGCTGCGCGGCTCAGCTCTCCGCGGGGCGCTCGGTTCCGTCGTCGCTGGCCGGGGCGGACGCGGCGCTGTGCTTGTTGCGCCAGCGGTCCACCAACAGGAGCAGCGCCGGGAAGCCCACCAGCACGATGACCATGTTCACCGCGAAGCCCAGGTTGGCCAGGTCGCCAATGGAGTTGAGGCCCGGGTGCTTGGCGAACACCAGCGCCAGGAAGCCGATGGCGCTCGTCAGCAGGCCGCCCGTGATGGCCCGGCCCGTCTCCGCGTAGACGGTGACGAAGTCCGCGCCCGGCTCGCCCAGGCGCTCAATCAGGTGCACGCCCGCGTCCACCGTCGTCCCGATGAGCACCGGGATGACGACGATGTTCAGGTAGTTGAACTGCAGGCCCATGAGGGACATCAGGCCCACCAGCGCCGCGATGGACAAGAGCGTGGGCAGCATGCAGATGACCGCGTTGCGCAAGCTGCCCAGCGTCAGCCACATGGCCAGGAAGACGCTGACCACCGCGGCCACCAGGATGCGCGGGCCCTCGGAGGCCACCATGTCCAGGATGTCCGCCAGGATGAGCGCCTCGCCCGCCGCGGACACCTGGCTGCCGTCCGGCATCTGGAGGTTGCGGACCTCCTTGGTGAAGCGCCGCGTGCCCACGCCGTCCGACAGGCTCACGTTCGCGTAGACGAGCACCACGCCGCCCTTCTGGCCGGCCGCCGGCTCGAACTGGCGGCGCAGGCTCACCGGCAAGTCCTCGCGCACGAAGGGCTTCGCGGCCGTCATCTTCACCGCGCGCAGCAGGTCGTCGCGCTGGGCCTTGTCCACGCGCTCCGGGTCGATGCGCTGGAGCTTCTTGTGGATGGACTGGAGCAGCGCGTGCTTCTCCTCCTGCTGCCGCGGCACCAGGTCCTCCAGCGCGCCCACGAAGTCGATGGTGGAGTCCTTGCCGAACTTCTCCTTGCGCGCCTGGAGCTGCTTCACCACCTCGCGCTCCATCGGCTCCGAGTCCGTCAGCACCACCACCGGCGTCGCCGAGTAGCCCAGGATGTGGTCGATGCGCTTGTCCAACCGAACGCTCGGCAGCGACACGTCATCCAGCTTCGTGGAGTCGTAGTTGAAGCTCACCCGGTACGCCTGGCTGATGAGCCCCACCAGCGCCACGCCAATGACGATGGCCACCGCGCGGTAGCGGCGCGGCAGGAAGCGCGCCAGCATCGCCATGGGCCCGGACTGCGACTGGTGCTCGCGCGGCACCCAGCCCCAGCGCGACACCAGCCCCAAGAGCGCCGGCAGGATGAGCAGGTACGACGCCACGCTCACCATCATGCCCACCGCCGCGATGACGCCGAACTCGTGGAACGCCCTGAACTCCGACCACGACAGGGAGAGGAACGTGAGCGCCGCCACCAGCGCGGAGATGAGCGCGGAGAAGCCCGTGTGCTTGAACGTCTCGCGCACCGCCTCTTCCGATGTCATGCCCTCCGAGCGCAGCGTGCCCCACCGCCCCAGCAGGTGGATGCCGTGCTCCACGCCCAGGCCGCCCAGCACCGCCGCGAGGAAGCCCGTGAGCAGGTTCACCTGCCCGTAAGCGATGCCCACGAAGCCGTAGGTCCACGACAGGCCCGCGATCACCGGCACCATGGTGAGGCCCACGGACAGCCCGCTGCGGAAGTGGAAGATGAGGTAGGCCAGCAGCAGCACCAGCGCCAGCGAGGACGCGCGCGCCAGGTCGCCGGTGATGACCGCCTGCTGGTCGATCTTCTTCTTGAACGTGCCGGTAATCTCCGTGCGGAAACCGGGGCCGTACTTCGACAGGTCCTGCTTCGCCAGGTAGTCCTCCACCTGGGTGATGACCTGCTTGGAGTAGCCCAGGTCCGCGGAGGAGCCCCTGGCCTTGAGGAGCATCACCACCATGCGCTCCTGCGGATCCAGGTAGTACGTGCTCCCCTGCCCCGCGAGCCGCATGTTCGCGCCGCCGGTGTACTTCTTCTGGATGTCGCTGAAGTCCAGCGACGGGGCCGGCTCCTCCTCCAGGCGCACGAAGAGCGGGTTGGCCTGCTCCTTCTCCCACGCGAAGCGCGCGTCGATGCGCTGCTCGATGGTCTTCAGGTCCGGCAGGTCCACGTAGTAGAGGCCGCGCTCGTCGAAGAACTGGCTGGGCCGCTGCGCGTTGACGAAGCGGATCTCCGACAGCGTCGCCAGCTTCGGCGCCATGTCATCCACGAACTGCTTGAGCTGCTCCGGCTCCGCGCCGATGCCGGCCACCACCACGTTGCCCTGACCGCCGAAGCGCGTGCGCAGCTTCTCCAGGTCCTGGACGGACGGGAACGACTTGGGCAGCAGGTTGGCCAGGTCCGCGTTGAGGCGCAGGTCACGCGCGAAGAAGGCGCCCAGACCCGTGAGCACCAGCATCACGAACAGCGCCACCCAGGGCCTCCGGTGGCTGCGGGCCGCCAGGGAGCCCATCGCCGCCTCGAACCGTCCGGACCACCGCGTCTCACTCATGGATGTGATTTCCTGCTGAAAGCCCGCGCCGTGACGGCCGGGGACAACCTTGAGCCCGAACGAACCGGGCTGCTCTCGCGTATATGCCCCGAGCCACCGTGCGTCCAGGCATCGACCCGGGGCCTCCACCGGCCGCATGCCTGGCCCGGGAACAAAGACAACAAGGCCCGGCCGCGCCATGTATGCCGCCCCTGCGCGCGTCACGCCAGGGGATCGGCTTCTCCTCTGAGCGTTGAGGCATTTTGCCCCACCCCTTCGGTGTCGGCGGACGGGCGGAGCGACCCCTCGCGCCACCGTGGCGGAGGACCGAGGCATGGCCAGCTTTCGCTTCGAAACGGGCCCTGCCGGGAAGCAGGCGCCGCTTGGGGGGCAGGGTCCATGGCCTCGAATCCGTCTTCAGCCGCGGAGCGCACGTGGAGGCACCGGGTGGAGCGCACGATGGGTGCGCTGGCCGCGCACAACCACCGCCGCCCCTTCACGGCGCTTGTCTGCGCGCTCGTGCTGTCCGTCGTGGGGCTGCTGTCCGCGCGGCACCTGGCCCTCAACGCGAACCTGGTGGACCTGCTGCCCCGGTCCTTCGAAAGCGTGCAGGCCATCCACACCCTGGAGCAGCGCTTCGGCGCCCAGGGGTGGGTGGTGGTGGTGGGCGAGGACGGGGACCCGGCGCAGCTCCAGAAGTTCGCGGAGGACGTGGCGCCGAAGCTGGAGGCGCTGCCGGGCATCCGCTACGTGGAGATCACCCGCCCCAGCAGCTTCTTCCGCAGCCACGCGCTCTACTTCCTGTCACCCGAGGACTTGAAGGAGGTGGAGCGCCGCATCGACGCGCGCCTCACCTGGGAGAAGGAGCAGGCCAACCCGCTCTATGTCTCGCTGGATGACGCCCCGCCCCCGCCGCTGGACTTCTCCGACCTGGAGGAGAAGTACGCCAGCGGCGCGGTGACGCGCCTGTCCAGCCACCCCAGCGACTACTACCTGGACCCGGCCGCGCGCCGCGTGGTGGTGCTGGCCAAGCCGGAGGTGTCGTCCGCGGACCTCACCTTCTCCACGAAGATCGTCGAGGAGGTGCGGGGCGTCCTGCGGCAGCAGGACCTGTCGAAGTACGGGCCGGGCTTCCACACGGCCATCACCGGCTCGTTCCAGAAGAAGATGGATCAACAGGCGCAGATCACCCGCGACGTGGCGGTGTCCTCCACGGTGGCCACGGTGCTGGTGCTGCTGTACCTGTTCCTGCACTTCCGCAGCGTGCTCGCGGTGGGGATGGTGCTGGCGCCGGTGGGCGCGGGCCTGGCGTGGACCTACGGTCTGGTGGCCGTGGCGTACGGCCGCGTGAACCTGCTCACGGCCTTCCTGGGCGCCATCCTGGGCGGCCTGGGCGTGGAGCACGGCATCCACCTGCTGGGCCGCTACCTCACGCTGCGCGGAGAGGGATGCTCCTCTGAACAGGCCACGCGCGAGTCCTTCACGCACACGGGCGGCGCGGCCCTGGTGTCCGCGCTGGTGGCGGCGCTCACCTTCTTCGTGCTGGGCACCTCCAAGCTCACGGCGTTCCGCGAGTTCGGCGTCATCGCGGGCGTGGGCATGCTGGTGCTCATCCTCGCGTACGTGCTGGTGCTGCCGGCGGTGCTGGGGCTGGGGGCGCGCTGGGGCTGGAGGCCTCGCGCGAACGCCACGGAGACGACGGAGGCGCCGCTGGGCCGCGTCATCACCCACCGGAGCGGGCTGCTCACCGTCGTGTCCGCGCTCGTGGTCGCGGGCCTGCTCACGCAGCTGCCGCGCCTGCGGTTCGACTACGACATCGGCTCGCTGCAGGACCAGCGCCTGGACTCGTTCGTGCTGGACCGCGCCGTCAACCAGCTCATCGGCTATTCGCAGGTCCCGCTGGTGGTGCTGACGAACTCCCGCGAGGAGGAGGCCGCGGTCGTCCGGGAGCTCCAGGCGCGCAAGCGCCAGCAGGGCGGAAACTCCACGGTGGACTTCGTCGCGGCGCTCGCGAACCTGGTGCCGCAGCGGCAGGCGGAGAAGCAGGCCATCCTGAAGGACATCGGGAAGCTGGTGGAGGACGTGCCCGAAGGGCGGCTCACCCCGGAGCAGCGCGGGCAGCTGGAGGAGCTGCGCAGGCAGGTGCAAGCGAAGCCCTTCACCGAGGCGGACCTGCCCTCCAGCGTGCGCCAGCAGTTCGAGGGACGCGGCGGTCACGGGACCGGCTTCGTGCTGGTGTATCCGTCCGCGGATCAATCCAACGGTCAGGCCATGCGCCGGATGGCGAAGGAGGTCCGCGGGATGGTGCTGCCGGATGGCCGGCCTGCGGTGGTGGCCGGTGAGGCGATGGTGCAGGCGGACATCGTGAACCTGGTGTCGCACGAGGCGCCGTTCATCCTGCTGGGCTCCACGCTCACGGTGCTGCTGGCCATGTGGGTGACGCTGGGCGGCCTGCGCGCCGCGCTGCTGTGCCTGATGCCCACGGTGGTGTCGCTGTTCGCGGTGCTGGGGCTGATGCCGCTGCTGGACATGGAGTTCAACTACCTCAACATCCTGGTCATCCCGGTGCTCATCGGGACGACGGTGGACGCGGGCGTGCACCTCATCACCCGGCTCGCGTCGCCGCGCAGCGACTTCGTGCGCGTGTATTCGGAGACGGGCAAGGCCATCTGCGGCGGCCTGCTCACGAGCGCGGTGGGCTTCGGCGCGCTGCTGCTCGCGGACCACCCGGGCCTCAACTCGATTGGCGCCCTGGCCAACGTGGGGTTCGGGATGAACCTGCTCATCATGCTGGTGACCTTCCCGGCGTTGCTGCTGGTGCTCTCCGAGCGCAAGCGGCGCCACCGTGCGGTTCCCCCGAGGCGCCTGGGTGAGCAACTCATGAGGGATGGCTGAGGGTCCTTTCGCGGCCCACGCCCTCCCACCAGGCCGAGGCGTCGACCGCCCGGCCCTCCACCGGCAAGGAGCGAAAGCGATGTCTCAGCAATGGATCTGGATGAGCGTGGCGGCGGGCACCCTGGCGCTGGGCTCCGCGCACGCGCAGGTGGATCCGAACTCCGCGGGCGCCATCACCACCAGCCAGCCGAACCCGGGCGCGGCGCCGGGCACCCCCAACCCCATCAATGGCGTGTCGGCCAGCCCGACGACGCAGCCCATTGGCGACCTCACCGGCGCGAACACGGGCACCGGCGGCACCGGCACGTCCATGGGCGCGGTGATTCCGCAGCCGTACAGCGCCCTGCCGCCGAGCCCCGGCAACGCCACCACCGTGACGGGCGCGGGCACCGTGGTGGCGCCCGGTTCGGCCACCACCGTGACGGGCACCGGCGCGGTGCTGGCCCCCGGCACCAGCACCACCGTTGCGGGCTCCACGGGCTCCACCGCCACCACGGGCGCGCTGATGCCGCCCGCCACGACGACGCCCGGCACCATGGCGCCGGGCGCCTCCACCAGCACCGTCACGCCGGGGACTCCGACGGGCACCCTGTCCAGCACGGGCGCGGTGCTGCCACCGGCCACGGGCATGACGCCGCCGGGCATCACGGGCTCGCAGCCCACCACGCTGTCACCGGGCGGCAACACGCTGACCCCGGACAGCAACACGTCCAGCAACTCCGTGACGCCGCTCGGTGGCGGCAACGTGACCCAGCCCCCGAGCCCTTGAGTCGCACGGGTCCCGCTCGCTGGCTCGCACTCCGGGCCAGCGGGCGTGGCGCGCGGAGGACATCCTCGTCCCGCGCAACCCTCCCCCTCCGTCCGCCCACGCCGTCCCCCGAGCAGGCAGGCGGATGAGCCACCCCTGCACACACCGGGGGGCCTGCTCACCTTCGGTCCTGCAGGCAGCCAGGACCTTTCAAGCAGTCAGACACCTATCGGGGGAATCCACATGAAGAACTTCCTGAAGACGCAGCTGACGGTGGCGGCGGTTCTCGCGGGCGCGCTCGCGCTCGGCACGGGCTGTAAGTCGGACCAGTCCGCGACGCGCGGCACCGAGCCGGCGCCGGCCTCCGACTCCACCATGCCCACGGACTCCAGCGGCATGGGCACGGACACGTCCGGCTCCGGCACCACCACCACGCCGCCTCCCAGCAGCGGCGGCTCCGGCTACGACACAGGCAGTACGTCGCAGGACTCGACGACGCCTCCGTCGGACATGGACACCGGCGGCTCCGGCACGACGGATGACTCCACGCTGCCGCCCGCCACGAACGACGGCACCCTGGACCCGGGCACCGGCGGCGCGGGCACCGGTGAGGCCGAGCCCGGCGTGCACGACGGCGAGATGACCGAGCCGGGCACGGGCGGCTCCGGCATGGAGCCGGACGACAGCGACATCCCGGACGACAGCAGCCTGCCCAATGACTCCACGCTCGACCCGAACAACTCCGGCGCCAAGGGCAACATGACCACGCCGGTGCCGGACTCCACCGGCACGATGGCGCCCAACAACGGCACCACGCGCTAGGTCCCCCTCCTGGGTGGACATGCCAGGCGCCCGTGACCTTCACCGGTCGCGGGCGCTTCGCCGTTTCCAGCGGCCGGGCTTTGCGCGCGAACAACAAGACCCCGCCGACGCGCGAGAGGCGTCAGCGGGGTCATGGAGACAGCGGGACCTGGAGGCTCAGGTCACCTTGACGCCCGGCGAGAAGGGCTGGCCCACCGGTTCGATGATGCGCGGGCTGCCGTTGTCACCCGGCCCGTTGCCGGGACCGCCACCCGGGTCGAAGGTGGACGGCACGCTGCGCTCACGCCGCTCCTCTTCCGTTCCGGCTTCGCGCGTTGGAGGCAGGTCCTCCAAGGGGATGTGCAGCACGTCTTTCTTGTTCTTGCTCATGACGAACGCCTCCTTTCCCCTCTCAGGTTGGGGTGGGCGGGGACTTCGCGCCACCGGGCGCCCCCCTGCCCGCATGCCCCCCGGCCTCCGGAATGCGTCTCTCTTGGATGACAGGGAGCGGGCGGGGGCTTATCCAAAGAGGTCCAGGCAGCGCGCACCCACACCACCGAAAGCGTCCAACGCATGAAGCTGTTGCTGGCAGGCCGACGAGGAGCAAGCGATCCGCTGTTCGCCCCCCCGGAGGCGTCCCTGTCCTGGCTCCAGCGCGTGGAGGCCTGGTTCCAGCAGGTGGCCGAAGGCGTGCTGGAGGGCTCCCGCATCGAGGAGGGCCCCCAGGGCGCGCCCGTGCTGCGCCTGCGCCTGCACCCGGCCGCCGCGGAGGTCGCGCTGCTCGCCACGACCCAGGAGCGCATCGTCGTGTCCGCGGAGACCAGCGCCGCGGGGCCCGGCTACCACCGCTACCTGGTGGACCTGCTCAAGGGGCTGGGCGACCTGCACGGCATCTCCTGGGCCCCGCCCGACGAGGACGTGGGCGTGGGCGACGCCACGGGCTACTTCCACGGCGGGGACGTGGACCTGGTGGAGAAGCACTTCCTGGGCTGGCTCCAGCACTCGGTGGGGCAGGTGCTGCGCATGCGCGAGCTGGGCAACTCCGGCTTCGCGCTGTCCATGCGCTTCGGCCACACCTTCCAGCACCCGGGCGCGCTGCTCACGCCCATGGGGCCTCGCGACGAGCGCTGGCTGCGCACCGTGCATGAAGACCCGCGGCTGGGCATGGACGTGTTCCCCTGGTGGAACCCCGGCGTGGACGCGCGCGAGCGCTTCAATCGCGCCCTGTGCCGGCTGTGGACGGACGTCGTCTGGCGCCCGCCGCTCCTGGACGAGGAGCGCCAGCGCCTGCGCGACGTGGCCCGGCTCCTGGAGCAGGCCTGGCGCGAGGACCCCACGCTCCCCTATCCGTGGCGCGAGTGGCAGGAGGTGCTCGGCTATCTGGGCATGGGCGGGACGGTGGCGGAGGAGGTGCACCGCCGCGCCCTGGAGTCGCCCGGCGTGGGGCCGTCCATGGGCTACCGGCGGGGCTCCGTGCAGGTGGCGCTCCCCGAGGGCTGGGAGATTCGCATCCCCGGCTCCCTGGCGGAGACGCGCTTGCAGGACGGCAGCTGGGTGGCCCGAGACCACCGCCGCACCGTGCGCGTGGTGCCCCTGGAGGACTCCGCGGAGGAGCAGCTGGCGCCCACCAGCCCGGAGCGAAAGGCCCTGGAGCTGGAGCACCGCGGCGCCCGCGTCAGCGGCCGCGCGTCCCTGCACGTGGGCCCCGGCGAGTGCCGGCTGACGGCCCTGTGCCGCTCCGGCAACCGCCGGGCGCTCTGCGTGGTCAGCTTCGATGATCCGGACGAGCAGGACTGGGCCCTGGGCACCTGGCGTTCGCTGGACCACGCTGTCGCCGCCTGACGGGGCACTTCGTTTCAGCACCGACCACTTGCCGAAGCGCTGGCCGGTGGACAGTCAGCGCACCCGGACGTCTTGCCGCATCGCGCAGCCGCACCCACATTCCGGCGGCAGTTTCCCCACGGAATCGAGCGAGACGCATGAGCAGCAAGCGGGAGATCTGGCCGGGCAAGCCCTGGCCGCGCGGCGCGACCTTCGACGGCTCGGGCACCAACTTCGCGGTGTATTCGCAGGTGGCCACACGCGTGGAGGTGTGCCTCTTCGACCGGGCGGACCCGACGAAGGAGATTGAACGCTTCGACCTGCCGATGAGCACCGAGTTCGTCTGGCACGGCTACGTGCCGGACCTGGAGCCCGGGACGTTGTACGGCCTGCGCGTGCACGGGCCCTACGAGCCGGAGAAGGGGCACCGCTGCAACCCGCACAAGCTGCTCGTGGACCCCTACGCCAAGGCGCTGTACGGCGAGGTGGACTGGAAGCAGCCGGTGTTCGGCTACCCCCTGGAGCATCCGAAGAAGGACCTGATGCGCGACGAGCGCGACAGCGCGGCCGGCATGCCCAAGGGCGTGGTGGTGAGCGACTTCTTCGACTGGGGCAATGACCGGCGCCTGGACATCCCGTGGCGCAAGACGGTCATCTACGAAGCCCACGTGCGCGGCCTCACCATGCGCCACCCGGGCGTGCCGGAGCACCAGCGCGGCACGTACGCGGGCCTGGGCTCGCCGGCCATCATCGAGCACCTGCAGAAGCTGGGCATCACCGCGGTGGAGCTGTTGCCGGTGCAGGCGTTCGCGGACGACTCGTTCCTCAACGACAAGGGCCTGTCGAACTACTGGGGCTACAGCACGCTGAACTACTTCTCCCCGGAGCAGCGCTACGCCAGCCGCAAGACGCCGGGCGGCGCGGTGGCGGAGTTCAAGTCGATGGTGAAGTCGCTGCACGCGGCGGGCATCGAGGTCATCCTCGACGTCGTGTACAACCACACGTGCGAGGGCAACCACCTGGGGCCCACGCTGTCGTTCAAGGGCATCGACAGCGCGTCGTACTACTGGACCATGCCGGAGGCGCGGCACTACCTGGACTTCACGGGGTGCGGCAACAGCCTCAACGCGTCCAACCCGCAGACGGCGCGCTTCATCGTGGACAGCCTGCGCTACTGGGTGGAGGAGATGCACGTGGACGGGTTCCGCTTCGACCTGGCCACGGTGCTGGGCCGCGGCGGCAAGGGGGGCTACGACCCGAACGCGCCCATCTTCCAGATCATCAACCAGGACCCGGTGCTGGGCCGCGTGAAGCTCATCGCGGAGCCGTGGGACGTGGGCCTGGGCGGCTACCAGGTGGGCGGCTTCCCGTCGCCGTGGCACGAGTGGAACGGCAAGTACCGGGACGCGCTGCGCAAGTACTGGAAGGGTGACGAGAACCAGGCCGCGGAGGTGGGCTACCGGCTCACGGGCAGCGCGGACCTGTTCGCGGCGGCGCGCCGGCGTCCGCAGGCGTCCATCAACTTCGTCACCGCGCACGACGGCTTCACGCTGCACGACCTGGTCACGTACAGCAGCAAGCACAACGAGGCCAACGGCGAGCACAACCGCGACGGCGCGGATGACAACCAGGCGTGGAACTGCGGCGTGGAGGGAGAGACGGACGACACCGACATCATCTCCCTGCGCGAGCGGCAGAAGCGCAACCTGCTGGCGTCGCTGTTCCTGTCCACGGGCGTGCCGATGATTGTCGCGGGCGACGAGATGGGCCGCACGCAGCAGGGCAACAACAACGCCTACTGCCAGGACAACGAGCTGTCGTGGGTGGACTGGAACCTGGACACGACGCGCCAGGACCTCGTGGAGTTCACGCGCAAGCTCATCCAGTTCCGCCACGGGCAGCCGGTGCTCCAGCGCCGCCGCTTCTTCCAGGGCGAGCACCTGTGGGAGTCCGAGCACAAGGACCTGGCGTGGTTCCGGCCGGACGGCACGGAGATGGGAGCGGAGGACTGGCAGAAGCCCTTCGTGCGCTCGCTGGCGTTCCTGCTGGGCGGTGACGCCATCCCCACGCCGGACGAGCGGGGCCAGCGCGTCAGCGGTGATTCGCTGCTGGTGCTGCTCAACGCGCACCATGAGCCGGTGCCCTTCACGGTGCCGCCGCCGGGCGAAGGCGGCGCGTGGCGGCTGGAGCTGTACACGGCGGACGACCAGCGCGGCGATGAAGAGATGAAGCCCGGGAAGTTCGAGATGGCCGGGCGGTCGCTCGCGGTGTTCCGCAAGCCGGGAAGCAACAACACGCCGTGATACGGTGCCCGCGCTGTTGATCAGGAGCGCACGGCATGGCGGACGAAGGGGACGGCGGCAGGGGTGAAGAGGCCGCCGTCGCGCGGGTGTACGGGGAGATCGCCTCCGCCTACGAGGTGCTCTACCCCGCGTTGCACCGCTACGGCGACCGGGTGGAGCGATTCCTCGCGGACGTGATGAAGCCAGGGATGCGCGTGCTGGACGTGGGCTGTGGCCCGGCGCTGCACACGCGCGGACTGGATGCGTCCGTGGACGTGGTGGGCCTGGACCTGGCGCCGGAGATGCTGGAGCTGGCGAAGCGTTCGCGGCCGTCCGGCACGTGGCGCGTGCACAGCTATCTGGAGCCGGTGCCGGAGGACCTGGGCACGTTCGATGTCGTGCTGGTGATTGGGTGCCTGGACTTCTGTGACGACCTGCCGCGCGTGCTGGGGCACCTGGGCCGCGTGATGAAGCCGGGCGCGCGGATGTTGTTCACGGTGCTGGAGCGCAGGCCCGGGGTGGAGGCGCACGAAGCGTCCACGCGACGGGTGCGCACGGCGGACACGGACGTGACGCTGCACCTGTGGAGCGCGGAGGAGACGGCGCGCGCCGTGGAGGCGGCGGGGCTGCGGGTCCGCGACTACGCGCACGGGCCGGGCTGGGAGCTGATGGCCGAGGAGCGCGTGATGTGGTTCGGCTGGTGGGACGTGACGCGCGGCTGAGGCGCATCCCCCTAAAGACAGTTCGCGAGCGGCCGCACCTTGATGTACGCGCTTGACACGACTCCGCCGCCATACACAGCCACGGTGTCGTTCCCCGAGTACACGGGGACACCATTGCTGTCGTACCCCTCCACCTCCACCAACCAGGCCAGCCCCTCGTAGATGCCGTCGCTGAGGGTCCTCCCCTCGATGACGCCATCCCTCACGTTGAGTGGCAGGGGCCCAACTTCCGGGTACGCGGGACGGCTCGGATCACCCGACCTCAGGGTCACCGTCGCCGCCGCCACGGCGCAGGAGCCCTCTTCCATGGAGAGATGCACCTCCAGGGAGCCCCTGCTCCAGCCGACGTCTTCGCCTCCCGCGTCCTTACCCCCGGCCTCTTCGCCTCCGGCGGCCCTGCCTCCGGCGCTTCCCCCCCCACAGGCCCCGAGCAGCGCACAGCTCATTCCCAGCATCACGACCCACACGGCTCGCTTCATGGATCCTCCAAGGTGGCGCATCGAACGCGCGGCTCTTGGACACGTGAGCCCCAGGGCCTGGGACATGCGCCGTCAGGATTTCCGCACGCTCGCGTCCGGTGGCCCCGTCGGCGAACTTCAGGGGGCGCACGGGGTTGTCCCGAGGCGTCCGGTTCCATGCGGGGGCGCTTTGCGCCGGTGCATGAGACTCGGACGTTCCTCACGGCCATCACACCCGGGTGTTCCTGCCGCTATCGAAGGCCGTACCGGTCGCGCGCCACCGTGAGGCGCGCATCGAGGCCCTTGGCTGGGCATTCACTTGAACTAGCTCAACGGTAGAGCACGAGACGGACACTCTCGCATTTGAAGGTTCGATTCCTTCGTTCATCGGGACCCCGTCGTTTCCGCTGGTGTCAACGCGAGTCCACCGCGTCCTCCTCCCCACGCCGCACACTGGCCGGTCGCCAGGGCCTCCGGAGGCTTCCGTGCTTCACGCGGAACGCTCCGGTCGCCGTCCGTGACCAGCATCCGGTGCGGCTACTCGGGAGGGTGAACGCGGATCCGGACGGTCTGTTCGCGCGACGCGCCCGTGGGGCGGCGGGGTCTTTTTCTCCAGCAGCCGGGCTGCACTCTTTTCTTGTCGTCGAGGTGACGTGTCATGGGTATCGGTCGGGTGGAAGTGGCGCAGAACGAGCGGCTGTTCGTCGTGGTGAACGGGAAGGCGGAGCAGTACCTGGGGCCGGGCCGGCACTGGGTGGTGCGTCCGTTCCAGAACGTCCGCGTCGAGCGCGTGCCGCTGGAGCCACCGGTCACCCGGCTGGATGAAGCGAAGCTCGCGTTGGTGCCGGAGAAGGACCTCCAGGTGCTGGAGCTGGGCGCGGACGAGCGCGCGGTGGTCTTCCATCACGGCCAGCCGGTGCGGTGGCTGGGTCGGGGTCAGCACCAGGTGTGGACGGCGCAGCGGCTGCCCGGTCGAACCGGTCGGCCCGAGACGCCCACCGTGCGAGTGGAGCGCGTGGACGTGTCCGGGGTGGCGACGGAGCCCCCGCGGGACGAGGTGCGCGCGCTGATTCCGGCCAGCGACTACGTGGAGACCACGGCCACGGAGGGCACGGTGGCGCTGCGCTACGTGAACGGCGTGCTGGACGCGGTGCTGCCGCCGGGCCGTCACGCGGCGTGGACGGTCGCACACAAGGTGCAGTTCGCTGTCATCGACCTGCGCGAGAAGTTGCTCCACGTCACCGGCCAGGAGGTGATGACGAAGGACCGCGTGACGCTGCGGCTCAACCTGTCCGCGGCGTACCGGGTGGTGGACGCGCGGCGGCTGGCGGTGGTGGCGCGGGCGCCGGATGAAATCCTCTACCTGGCCATGCAGCTCGCGGCGCGCGAGGCCGTGTCCACGCGCACGCTGGATGAGCTGCTGGCCGCGCGCGAGGCGGTGTCCTCGGAGCTGTACGCGCAGGTGAAGTCGGGGGCGGAGGGCGTGGGCCTGGAGCTGTTGCGCTTCGGCATCAAGGACGTGGTGCTGCCGAAGGAGATGAAGGACCTGCTCAACCGGGTCATCCAGGCGCAGAAGGAAGCGGAGGCCAACGTCATCCTGCGGCGCGAGGAGACGGCGGCCACGCGCTCCATGGCGCAGACGGCGAAGGTGCTCGCGGAGAACCCGCTGCTCGTGCGGCTCAAGGAGCTGGAGGCGTACAAGGACCTGGCCGCGAAGGTGGGCCAGGTGCACCTGGTGCTGGGCGAGGGCGCGGTGCCCACGCTCCAGCTCAAGGGCGGCTGACACACGGCTGTGTGGCTTCACAGCCACACGGCCTGCCCTCTCAGAGGGGAACCGGGGTTGGCCCGGGGGCTGCAATGTCCCCGGGCACACCCTGAAACCAAGGTTCCCGACCATGCGAGTCCTGCTCGCCGCGCTCTTCGTCTGCCTTCTGGCCGCCCCGGCCTCCGCTCAGCAACCCTGCTCTCCGGCCGCTTCGCCCACCGCGGGCGTCGCCCAGGGCACCCTGGTGGCTCGCTTCCGTGCGCAGCCTCAGCAGGCAGAGGCCACCGAGTGCCCCGACACCGAGCCGCGCACCTTCAGCCTCAAGCACACGGAGGTGGACGCGGAGGTCAGTGGATTCCTCGCTTCCGTCACCGTCACGCAGGTGTTCGAGAACCCCTACTCCGCTCCCCTGGAAGCGCTCTACGTCTTCCCGCTGCCGGAGCTGGCCGCCGTGGATGGCATGGAGATGCACATCGGCGAGCGCGTCATCACGGGCGTCATCCAGACCCGTGAGCAGGCTCGCGACACCTACGAGCGCGCCAAGGCCGAGGGCAAGACGGCCGCGCTGCTCGACCAGGAACGCCCCAACATCTTCACCCAGTCCGTCGCCAACATCCTCCCCGGCGAGACCATCCGCGTGCGCATCCACTACGTGGAGCGCCTCACCTACGACGCCGGCACCTACCGCTTCAGCTTCCCCATGGTCGTCGCCCCCCGCTTCATCGGCGGCGAGCCGCTGCCCACGCGCCAGGGCGAAGGCGTGGAGCCCGACACCACCTCCGTCCCCGACGCGAGCCGCATCACGCCTCCGGTGCTCGCCGACACGCGCAGCGGACATGACATCCAGCTCACCGTGCGCCTGGACGCGGGCCTCCCGGTCCAGTCGCTGCGCTCCACCACCCACCGCGTGGACGTGAAGCGCGACAGCCAGTCCCGCGCCACCGTGAGCCTGGGCCGCGATGACCGCATCCCCAACAAGGACTTCATCCTGGAGTACGTCGTCGCCGACGCGCTCATCCGCCCCGCCGTCCTCATGCACCGCGAGCCCGGCGCGGACCACGGCTACTTCCTGGTGATGCTCAACCCGCAGCTGTCTCCCACCCAGCGGGAGATCGTCCCGCGCGAGCTCTACATGGTGCTCGACACGTCCTGCTCGCAGTCCGGCCTGGCCATCGAGAAGTCCAAGGCCATCACGAAGGAGGTGCTCAACCACCTGATGCCCGAGGACACCTTCCAGGTCCTCAACTTCGACACGAGCGTGACCAAGTTCGCGCCCACCGCCGTCCCCGCCACGCCGGAGAACATCCAGAGCGCCCTGCCCTACGTCGCCAACTTCTGGGGCGGTGGCGGCACCGACGTGCGCATCGCCGCCCAGGAGGCCATGGTCCCCCCGAACGACCCCGCCCGCCTGCGCATGGTGCTCTTCATGACGGACGGCCTCATCGGCGGTGACGAGTGGGTGCTCAAGACGCTTCAGGAGAACCTGCGTGAAGAGACGCGCATCTTCTCCGCCGGCGTGGGCTCCAGCACCAACCGCTACCTCATCACCAAGATGGGCGAGCTCGGCCGCGGCGCCTCCACCCTCGTCAACCTCAACCGCCCGGAGGAGGACGTCGCCCGCGAGTTCGAGCAGCGCATGCGCGGCCCCGTCCTCACCTCGGTCGTGGTGGACACGGACGGCCTGCCCGTCAGCGACGTGTACCCGAAGTCCGTGCCGGACCTCTTCGCCGGCCAGCCGCTGTTCCTCGTGGGCAAGTTCACCGGCACCGGTGACGGCGTCCTCCGCATCTCCGGCCGCGTGCGTGGCCAGGTCCGTCACTTCGACGTGCCCGTGCACTTCCCCGAAGTCGCCCCGGAGCACGACTCCCTCAAGAGCCTCTGGGCCCGTCAGCGCATCGAGGAGCTCACCGTGGAGGGCTACCGCGGCGAGACGCCCGAAGTCGTCCAGGGCATCACCGACACCGCGCTCCAGTACCACCTGATGAGCCGCTACACGTCCTTCGTCGCGGTGGAGCAGGTGGCCCGCACGGCCCCCAACGGCGAGTCGGTCCGCGAGATGGTCCCCGTGCAGCTCCCCGACGGCATGGTCTCCGGCGCGCTCAGCCGCGAGGAGATTCCCCCCGGTGACCCCATCATCTCCGTGCGCGCCCCGCGCAACGCCCGCCGCGTCACCGCCTACTTCCCCTTCGGCCTGGTGAAGCCGCTCACGTTCGACAACCTCACCCGTTCGTGGCGCGGCCGGTTCCTCGTGCCGCTGGGTGTCTCGGATGGCTACTACACCGTGTTCATCATCGCGGAGCTGGCGGACGGCCGCGTGGAGCGCAGCGAGGTGCGCTACCGCCTGGACTCCCAGGGCAACGACTTCGACGTCGTCCTCTCCCACAAGGAGCTCTCTCCCGGTGACACGCTGACGCTGGACGTGGACGCGGTGGAGGCCACGCAGGAGGTCAGCGTGTACGGCGAGCTCTTCGGCGAGGACCAGCAGCTGCTCGACTCAACGGACGGCCTGCGCTTCACCCAGTCGCTGGTCATCCCCGAGGGCACGCCCGCTGGTTCCTACGAGCTGGTGTTCGTCGCCCGCGACGCCGCCGGCAACCGCTTCGAGCGCCGCGAGACGCTGCGCGTCATCCACGCTCGGCGCGACTGACCCACGAATCAATCTCGGCTACCCTGGCGGTCCGTTTCGGCCCCGCGCCTTCACTGGCGCGGGGCTGGTTGCTTTCGCACCCGGCCGCGAGGAGTCCTTCGATGTCGTCGTCCCTGCACTACACGCCCAACCTCCGCGATATTGAGTTCAACCTCTTCGAGTTCCTGGACATCGGCCACACGTCGCTGGGCAAGGCGCCCTTCGGGGACCTGGACGAGACGGCGGCCCGGCAGACGCTGCAGACGTTCGCGCAGCTGTGCACGCAGGAGCTGGCGAAGAGCTTCGACGAGTCCGAGCACAACCCTCCGAAGCTGGAGAACGGCGAGGTGAAGCTGCCCCCCGGCCTCAAGGCCGCGATGGGCGCCTACTACGACGCGGGCATGCACCTGCTGGAGACGCCCCCGCACCTGGGCGGCCTGGGCGCGCCGCCGTCGCTGGGCTGGGCCGCGTTCGAGCTGCTGCTGGGCTCCAACCCCGCGCTGGCGTTCTTCACGCTGGGCAACCTGCTCGCGCGCGTCATCGACAAGCTGGGCACGGAGTCGCAGAAGCAGCGCTTCCTGCCGCACATCCTGGACAAGAGATGGAGCGGCTCCATGGTGCTGACGGAGCCGGACGCGGGCAGCGACGTGGGCGCCGCGCGCACCAAGGCCCGTCAGGTGGACGGCGACGTCTGGGAGATTGAAGGCGTCAAGCGCTTCATCACCAACGGCGAGTCGGACATCGCGGAGAACATCATCCACATGGTGCTCGCGCGTCCGGAAGGCGCGGCGCCGGGCACCAAGGGCCTGTCGCTGTTCGTGGTGCCCAAGTTCTGGGTGAACGAGGACGGCAGCCTGGGCGAGCACAACAACGTCGTGTGCACCAAGCTGGAGAAGAAGATGGGCCTGAAGGGGTCCGTCACGTGCGAGCTGACGTTCGGCGACGGCAAGCCCACGCGCGGCCTGTTGCTGGGTGACGTGCACGACGGCATCCGGCAGATGTTCCACATCATCGAGAACGCGCGCATGGCGGTGGGCCTCAAGTCCATGGCCGCGCTGTCCGCGGGCTACTTCCGCGCGCTGTCGTTCGCGAAGGACCGCGTGCAGGGCAGCGACCTGGGCAAGGCGCGCGACAAGACGGCGCCGCGCGTGAACATCCTCCAGCACCCGGACGTGCGCCGCATGCTGATGGCGCAGAAGGCGCACGCGGAAGGCCTGCGCGCGCTGGCCCTGTTCACCGCGTCCGTGCAGGACCAGGTGGAGCTCCAGGGCGGCCACCGCTCCACCGCCGCGGGCGAGGCGGACGTGCTCAACGACATGCTGCTGCCGCTGGTGAAGGGGTACAGCTCGGAGAAGGCCTACGAGCTCTTGTCCCTGTCGCTCCAGGTGCACGGCGGTTCGGGCTTCCTCACGGATTACCCCGTCGAGCAGTACATCCGCGACCAGAAGATCGACTCGCTCTACGAGGGCACCACGCACATCCAGGCGCTGGACCTGCTGATGCGCAAGGTGGCGCGCGACGGCGGCGCGACGCTGATGGGGCTGCTGGAGCGCGTCCGCGCGACGGCGGATGGCGACGAGGGCGGCCCCGAGCTGAAGACCGAGCGCGCCGCGCTGGGCGAGGCGGTGGGCCAGCTGCAGACGCTGCTCGGGACGCTGATGGGCAAGCTGGGCGAGTCCGTCTACCACGTGGGTTTCCAGGGCAACCGCGTGCTGTTCGCCGTGGCGGAGGTCATCATCGGCTGGCTGCTGGTGCGGCACGCGGCCGTGGCGCTGGAGCGCACGAAGACCAACCCGGGCGACAAGGCGTTCTACGCCGGCAAGGTGGCCAGCGCCCGCTGGTACTGCCATGAGGTGCTGCCCGGCATCGCGCACGCCGCGCGCATGGTGGAGAACGGCAACCTGGACCTGATGGCCCTGCCGGAAGAGTCGTTCTAGCCATCCGCCGGATGGGGCCCGAAGGACGGTAGCGACATGTCCTTCGGGCCTTCGGACCGGTGAGTGCCAGTCGTGCGATCAGGGCTCCAGGTCAACGGCAGAGAAGGCGTAGTCACCCACGGCGTTGAAGGAGATGCCCCCCAAGAAGATGAACAGCTCGACCGTATGACGGCCTTGCTGCATCACCTGGAGGTCGAACGTTTCGCTCCTCGGCCTGTAATCGAACGTATTCGACTCGAACAGCACCTCGCCCCCGGGGCCACGCACTCGCATGCCGCAGTTGTGGGAGGAGTATTCACCCCGGCACGTCAACCGGTAGGCGCGGCCCGCGACGGCGTCCAGCGCGACGACGTCGACATCGCCAGCGGGCTCGACGTACCCCGAGACGGGGGTGCCGATGGGCACCGGGGTGGCTTCCGTGAGGGTGTTCGCGAAGTCGTCCGGCCCCCGGTCCAGCAGCGAGTATTTGTAGGAAAGATTGAAAGTGGAGGTGAATTTGCGGTTGCGCTCCACGCGGGCGTACACGGGACCATCCTGCGTAGCGAGCACGGCCGACTGGTAGGTCGAGATCCCCCCCGTGCCCTTCGAGCCCGGCAACGTGAGCCCGTCCGCGCCGAGGAGTTCGACACTGCAGCTCGGGTCGTAGCCAGACGAAAATCCAGTGCAGCTGAATCGGTAGATGCGACCGGCCGTGACGTGGAACGAGAACAGGTCCACGTCCTCAAGGTTGTCCAGGTTCGCGTCCACCCATTCAGAGGAGGGGTCCATGAACTCCACGGGGGTCGCGGCCTCGAGGTAGTCCCCATGGTCATCCCCCTCGCGCACGTCCCGCCTGCAGGACAGGTCCGCCGGGACGTAGCCCTGGGGGCAGTCGCACGCGGCCTCTCCGGAGGACGTCACGCACTGGCCCGGACCGCAGTCGGTGTCCTCGCACGGGTCGGAATCACAAGCGCAGAGGATGGCGAGCGCGAGCGCCATCGCCAAAGAAGAAACAGAACGCAGCATGTCGTGGACTCCCACGGAGGCCCGGCCCCAATCCCCCGCGCGACCATAGTTTGAGCAGGGGTGACAGGGTCAACGGGTCCGCCCTGACAGTCGTGTCGTCACGGAGTGCGTCGCCCCCCGCCGGCCTCGACAGTGCTCGGCACCGCATCGACAATGCCGGGATGATCACCCTGTATGGCTTTGGCCGCGTCAATTCGAAGGTCGTGGGGCTCACGCGCGACTTGCGCGTCCTGTGGGCCCTTGAAGAACTGGAACTGCCCTACCGGGTGCACGGTGTGGATCATCCCGCGGGGGAAACCCGGGGAGAGGCGTACCAGCGACTGAACCCGTTCCGTCAGGTGCCGGTGCTCGATGACGACGGCTTCGTGCTCACCGAGACGGGCGCCATCCTGCTGTACCTGGCGGAGAAGACGGGCCAGTTGATGCCCACGGACCTCCAGGGCCGCGCCCAGGTGACGCGCTGGTGCTTCGCCGCGCTCACCACGGTGGAGCTGCCGCTGTCGCAGATCATCATGATCGACCTGCTCGGCGACGCCGACCCCACCGGAGCGCAGCGGCGTCCCGGCCTGGTGAAGTACGCCGAGCACCATCTGGCCGCGCTCGAGGACTGGCTCCGGGAGCGTCCGTATGTCGCCGGCGAGGCGTTCACCGTGGCGGACATCCTGATGACCACGGTGCTGCGCGAGGTGCGCAACGCGAGCGTGCTCGAAGGCTTCCCCCGCGTCTGCGCCTATCGCGAGCGCTGTGAGGCGCGGCCCGCCTGGAAGCGGACGCTGGAGGCCTATGAGCAGCGCCTCGGGGTCCCCGTGGGCACTGCCCGCTAGCCGCGCGCTCAGGGTTCCAGGTCGGCGACCGAGAGGACGTAGTTACCCACGCCGCTGTAGAGGGAGCTCACCCCGCTGATGAACAGCTCGACCGTATAACGGCCATCCTGCGGCACCTGGAGGTCGAACGTTTCGATCGTATCTCTGCTGTTGAACTTCGACTCGTACAGCAGCTCGCCCTCAGGGCTGCGCACGCGCATGCCGCAGTTGTGGGAGTTGGCGAAACCGCTGCAACTCAACCGATAGGTTCGGCCCGCGACGGCGTCCAGCGCGGCGATGTCGGCTTCGCCGGCGGGCTCAATGGTCCCCGAGACGGTGGTGCCAACGGACACCGGAGTGGCTTCCGTGAGAGTGTTCGCGAGTTCGTCCGGCCCCCGGTCGAGCAGCGAGTATTCATAGTAGCGAACGAAACCGGATTCGGGGGAGAAGCTCTTCACGCGGGCGTAAACGGTGCCCTCCTGCGTGGCGAGTACGGACGACTGATGGTTTGTGACCCCCACCGTCGCCATCGAGCCCGGCAACGTGAGCCCGTCCGCGCCGAGGAGCTCGACACGGCAGCTCGGCCTGTAGCCAGAACCAAAGCCATGGCAGCCGAATCGGTAGATGCGTCCGGCCGTGACATGGAACGAGAACAGGTCCACGTCCTCGGGGTTGTCCAGGTTCGCATCCACCCAGTGGAAGGGCTCCATGGGCTCCAAGGGAGTCGCGGCCTCGAGGGAGTCCCCGTGGTCATCCCCCTCGCGCACGTTCCGCACCGGAGCGCAGTCGGCGTCCTCGCACGGGTCGGAATCACAGGCGCAGAGAAGGGCGAGCGCGAGCGCCATCGCCAGGGAAGAAACAGAACGCAGCATGTCGTGGACTCCCACGGAGGCCCGGCCCCAATCCCCCCCGCGCGACCATCGTTCGTGAAGGGCGACAGGGTCAACGGGTCCGCTTGACCCGGGGCCTCGGGTGCGGCCCGGGGGACACACACCGGGCTGGCCCGGGGTTCGCAATAGGGGTGGAGCATGATGCTCTCCGCCCTCACCGCGCTGACCCTGGCCGCCACCGTCACCAACACCGAGACCGTGCACGACCTGGAGCCGTTCGGCGGCCACGTCGTCGCGTGCACCGAAGGCGGCCTGGAGCTGTTCACGCCCGCGGGCCGTCCGGTGCGCGTGCTCACGGTGGAGGACGGGCTTCCCAGCCACTCCTGCCGCGCGCTGGAGTCCACGGGTGACAGGCTCTTCGTCGCCACGGATGAAGGACTGGTGTCGCTGGACGCCCGCTTCCAGGTGACGCCCGTGCTGGACGTGCGCTGGCAGGCCCTGCCTCCCGCCGAGGACGCGAGCACGCCGGACTACGTGAGCCGGCTGGAGTCACTGGCCTCGGTGCTGACGCCAAATGCCACGTACACGGCGTTCTCACCGCGCTTCGCGGGCACGGCGGAGGGGCGGCTGTTCGAGCTGGGCACCCAGCGCGCGTGGTCCCTGCCGGGGCCGGTGCGCTTCATCTCCGACACGCGCGACGGCGTGGACGTGGGCACCACCGAGGGCGCGTTCTCCATCAGCGCCAGCGGCCGGCTCTCCGCGCTGCGCGACGTGCCCACCGGTCCGCTGTCCTTCACCGTGACGGAGCAGGGCGTGCGCATCGTGGGCAGTCACGGTGAGGTGCACGCGTGGGAGACGGAGTCCGTGCCGCTTCAGGCCGTGAGCGTTCCCAAGGGCGCCACCGTGTTGAACACGGAATGGGCGGGCACGCGGACCTCCGGCGTGTTCAAGCTCGGACCGAAGGGGTGGCGCCGCGTCACGCCCACCGGGCAGCTCTGCGGCAATCACATCACCGCGCTCGCCCGGCATCAGGGGCGGCTGGTGGTGGGCACGTTCGACCGGGGCGCATGCATCCAGCGCGAGGACGGCAAGTGGCAGACCGTCCGCGCGCCCTCACTTCCCAGCGACCAGGTGCTGGGCATCAGCAGCGACGGACCGAACCTCTACGTCGCCACCACGTATGGACTGGGCTTCCATGACGGGAAGACGTGGACGCAAGTCGCGTACGGGGCTCGCAACCCCGTGAAGCTGGGGAAGCTGTCCGTGCTCAACGTGTCCCAGATGGATGACGGCGTCGCGCTGGTGGACGGCCGCGGCGTGTCCCTGGTCACTCCCGGCACCGCGCCCCTGTCGCTCGTGAAGCGGCTGCCGCTGCCGAAGGAGTGGAGCAAGCACCCTTCCGTGGGTGAAGCCTCGGGCCGCTTCCTGTGGATGGGCAGCGAGGACCGGGGCCTGCTGCGCTGGGACGGCGCGAAGTGGCAGCGCTTCCATGACGGCCGCGACCTCACCGACAACTGGATCACCGCGCTGTCCACCGACGCGCAGGGACGTGCCGTCGCGGGCACCTGCCAGGATGGCTTCAGCTACTTCGACGGCGCGAAGTGGACGCGCGTGCGCGCCGCGCCTGGCCTGCCCTCCTCCGCCATCGTCTCCGCCGCGCTCGTGCCCGGCGGTGCGCTGGTGGGCACGCTGCTCGGCGCGTCGCACTTCGACGCGGCCACGGGACAGACGCGGGCCCTGCCGAAGCTGGCGGATCCGCGCGTCTATGCCGTGCTCCCCGACGGAGACTCCGCCCTCTTCGGCACCGAGGGCGGACTGTCGAGCGCGGCCTGGAAGGCCGTCTCGGCTCCAGCCCTCAGTCAGCGCTGAGGCTTCTGCGCCGTGCCTCGCGCGGCCAGCTCGCGCTCCACGTACAGCCGCAGGATGTGCATGAAGTCCTGCGCGTTCGTCACCACGCCGAAGGCCTGGTGCGTGCCCCGGTCCTTCAGCTTGCTCACCACGAACTCGGACGAGTCCACGCAGATGGTGGGCAGCTCCCGCAAGGAGCCGTCCTTCTCCGTCACGAACGCGGGCAGCATGTTCCCCGTCGCGATGGCGTGCAGCGCCGTGGCCACGAGCACCGCCATCGTCGCCTTCACCGCGTGCCGTCGCATCGCGTCCTGCGCCGCCAGGTTGTCCGTCACCACGTCCGGCAGCGGCCCGTCATCCCGGATGGAGCCCGTCAGCACGAACGGCACCCCGTGCTTCACGCACGCGTGCATGATGCCGTTGGTGATGACGCCCGCCTCCACCGCCTTCGCGATGGAGCCCGCCTGCCGCACCCGGTTGATGGCGCGCATGTGCAGCCCGTGCCCGCCCGACGTCGCCTCGCCCGCGCCGCTCATCCCCAGCGTCGTGCCGTAGATGGACGCCTCGATGTCGTGCACCGCCACCGCGTTGCCCGCGAGCAGCGCCCCCACGAAGCCGTTCTCCACGAACCACGTCATGTCCGCGCGCGCCCGCGAGTGCACCAGCGCCGGCCCCGTCACCCAGATGGGATAGCCGCCCCGCTCGCGCTCCTCCACCAGGAGCCGCGCCATGTGCCCGTAGTCGATGGGCTTCTCGCGCGACACCTCGCTCGTCATGAACTTGAACTCGCCCTCCCCGCCCTCCGCCAGGTAGGCCATGTTCACGTAGACGCCCTCGCTGCCGTCCTCCGCCTTCCCCACCACCACCTGCTCGCCCGCGCGCACCCGGCGGCCCTCGCGCACCCAGAGCTCGCCCTGCGCGTCCAGCACCAGCGCGCCGTCCATGCGCGGCTCGCGCGGCATCCGCCACCGCCCGTCCACCCGCACGTACGTGGGCAGGTTCGTCGTGGTGAAGAAGCCCTCCGGCAGCACGCCGTCCGCCGGAGCCGGGGTGAAGCGCGCGTCCGGGAAACCGCTGAACCGCGCCGCCGTGAAGTCGGGATGAGCAATGGTCGTCACCCCGCCACCATGCGCGGGCGCTCCCACCCATTCAAGGGTGCCGCACGTCGCCATCCCCTCGGATTGTTTCCCCTTTCATAAGGGCCACCCACCTGGACGCACCCCGTCAAGAACGGCGCCCCGCAACCGCCGCGCGAATCCCGGGTTCAAGCCTTCAAGGACGACGCGCTGGCACCGAGGCCCGCGCCCATCGAGGAGGAGTCACCATGAAGCGCAACGGACTGGGGATGCTCGCGGCGGTGCTGGGTCTGACGGTGGCGCTGCCGGCCGTGGCCGCGGAGGCCGACCGGCGCCAGGTGAACCAGCAGCAGCGCATCAACGAAGGCGTGAAGAGCGGCGAGCTCACGGGCCGCGAGGCCGTGCGCCTGGAGCGCCAGCACCGCTCGCTCCAGCGCGAGATCCGCCGCGACCGCCGGGACGACGGCCACCTGGACGCCGCCGAGCGCGCCCGCATCGACGCGAAGCAGGACGCCCTCAGCCGCCGCATCGCCCGCCAGAAGCACGACGCCCAGAGCCGCTGAATCCCCGGAAATTGCGCACCGCGACAAGGCCTCCCCGGGCGGCCCCCCGGGTGCCCTGTCGCGGCTGCGCGCCCCTCCCAGGCCCAGGATTCCGCTCCGGGTACGCCCATTTGCCTGGATGTGCGCGCCTGGAGTGAAAAGCAGGTGGGGGACGCAACACCGGTTCTTGAACGGCGAGAATGGAAACAATCGCAGCCGGTGACCACCTCCGGGTCACTGCTCCTCAGGAGCCCCCCATGAGCTACCGCATCCAATCTGGCGACACCCTGTCTGGTCTGGCGAAGCGCTACGGCACCTCCGTGGACTCGCTGATGAAGGCCAACCCGGACATCCAGAACAAGGACCTCATCTACGCGGGCAAGACGCTGAACATCCCCGGCTCGCGTGACAGCTTCGAGCCCGGCACGCAGGGTGTGCGCGGTGGCGGCTCGGGCGGCTCCAGCGGCGCGGGCAACGTGACGGCGCCTCCGGGCGGCGCGGGCCCTGGCACGCGCGGCCCCGGCGGCAGCCCGTTCGACATCGCGATGTCGCACATGGGCAAGAACGCCGGCTCGCTGAAGCTCGAGGGCAGCGGCGTGGGCGCGGACATGGAGGACTGGGTCCCCAACAACGTCAACTGCGCCAACTTCGTCTCCGCGTGCCTGGAGCAGGCCGGGCAGATCAAGGACAGCCAGCACAGCGCGTCCGTGATGACGCTCCAGGCGAACCTGGACCGCGACCCGAACTTCAAGCGCGTGGACCTGAAGGACGCGAAGCCCGGCGACGTCGTCTCCATGAAGGTGGGCAGCGGCCAGCACGTGGTGATGTTCGCGGGCTGGAAGGACGGCAAGGCCCAGTTCATCGGCTCCAACAACATCAACTCGGACGGCTCGCAGCGCATCAGCCTCACGTCCATGAACTACCCCATCATGTCCGTGCACCAGTACCAGGGCTGAACAGGCCTGTAGCCTGAAGTCCCCGGTGGGGCCTTCGCCTTCCGCGCTCCTGGCGCCTGGAAGGGGGAGGCCCCATCCGCTTTTCGCGGGCATGGAGCCAGGCGCCTGCCCTCCAAGGCACCCGGAGTGGCGCGGGCCGCACATTGCCCATGGCCTATCGTCCAGGGCTGGACGTTCCCTGGACACGGGGTCTATCGGACGGAGCCGGACGGGGGGAGGCTCCCGGAGCCATGCGAAGCCTCATCCTCCTCGTGGAAGACCATGTCGACAGCCGTGAGATGCTGGAGGAGTTCCTCACGCTGGAAGGGTTCGCCGTGGAGGTCGCCGGCAACGGCCTGCACGCCTGGGAGCGCCTGAGGCGCGGCCCCACGCCGGACGTGATGCTGCTGGATTTGATGATGCCGGTGATGAGCGGCTGGGAGCTGATGGAGCGCGTGCAGAAGGAGCCGCGCCTGGCGAACCTGCCCGTCATCGTCGTGTCGGGAGCGGGCGCCACCCGCCCCGTGCCCCAGGGCATCCGGGCGTCCATCCCCAAGCCGCTGGACCTGGACGACCTGATGCGCGCGCTGGAGCCGTTCCGCTCCTCCACGCAGTCGCAGTTAGCCGCCGCCTACTGAGCCGGAGCGAGCTGCGCCGGCTCACGCGGCAGGAGCACGCGGAAGACGGTGCCCTCCGACGCGCGCGAGCGCACCTCGATGCGGCCCCCGTGGCCCTTCACCACCTGTTCGACGATGTAGAGCCCCAGCCCCAGGCCGCCGTGCGTGTTGCCGCCCGCGCCGCGCCGGAAGGGGTCGAACAGACGCGGCAGCATGTCCGGCGGGATGGGGTCTCCGCCGTTCTGCACCTCCAGCACCACGTGCGCGTCCGCGTCCGACAGCGTGAGGCGCACGGGTGAGTCCGGCGGGCTGTACTGGAGCGCGTTGCCGCCCAGGTTGCTCACCACCTGGAGCAGCCGGTCCGAGTCCCAGGAGCCGTCGTAGCGGCCCGGGCCCACGTTCAACGTCAGCGAGCGCTCCGGCCACGCGGCCTCCAGCTCCTCCACCGCCTGGCGCACCACCGCGCGCACGTCGCCGGGCACCCGCTCAATCGGGATGCCGCCGCCCAGCCGGCTGCGGGTGAAGTCGAGCAGCTCCGAAATCATCCGCGCCATGCGCTCGCTGGAGCGCGCGATGCGGGACACCGCCTTGCGGTCGCGCTCCTGGAGCGCGTCGCCGTGCAGCAGCTTGGTGACGGACAGCTGGATGGCGTTGAGGGGATTTCGCAGGTCGTGGCTGACGATGGCGATGAGCCGCTCGCCGAACTGCGCCGCTTCCCGCGCCGCCTCTTCCGCGCGGCGGCGCTCGGTGACGTCCACCAGCGTGACGACGCCCGCGACGATGTGGTCGTCCCGGTCGCGCACGGGCGCGCTGGAGCCCAGCAGGTGCGCGGTGGTGCCGTCCGGCCGGCGCACCTGGAGCGGCTCCGCCTGGCGCGTCTCACCGGTGCGCAGCGCGCGGGCCATGGGCCACGCGTCGTCCGCCAGCGGCTGGTTGTCCGCGGTGAACATCTGGTGGGACGACTCGTAGTCCGCCAGGCTAGCCGAGGGCCGGAACGGCTGCCCCAGCAGCGACTCCAGCGCGCGGTTGCCCAAGAGCAGCCGCCCGCTGGGCGCCTCCGCGATGAGCACGCCCGCGGGGAGCTGATCCAACACCGCCGCCAGGCGCGCGCGCTCCGCCTCGATGGTGGCCAGGAGGCGCTGCCGCTCCGCTTCCGCGTGACGGCGCTGGGTGATGTCCAGCACCGTGGCGGCGCGGCCCACGCGGCGGCCCGTGGCGTCCCTCAAGGACGTCACGTGCACGAACGCGGGGAAGCGGCTGCCGTCGCGGCGCAGGTGCAGCGCTTCGTATTCGTGGAACGGCTTGGAGCTGGCGGCGGCCATGTGCCGGGGCAGCGCGCCGCGCGACTCGGGCGCGACCAGGTCCTCCAGCCGCAGGCCCTTGAGCGCCTCCACGGGCTGCCCGTGCATGCGCGCGAGCGCGGGGTTCGCCGCCACGAACGCGCTGTCCTCCGCGGCCATCACCGCCACGCCCACGCCCAGGTGCGTGAAGATGTCCTCCCAGCGCCGGGGTCCGGACGCGTCCGGAGCGCCCTGCTCGCGCGCTGCCTCCGCGGCCTCACGCGACGCGAGCATCCGCGCCTGGACGTGGGCCTCCAGCGCCGAGGCCTCCACCGCGTCCACGGCGTCGTGGAAGCGCTCCACCTGTTCTTCGTCGCCCGGGCCTCCGCCGCCCCGCTCGCGCCACAGCCGCAGCACCGTGTCGCGCAGGCGCCGGAAGTTCGTCGTCGTGGGGTGCCCGTTGGAGCCCTGCACCAGCAGCGACAGCTCGCGCGCCAGTGGGTCGGAGACGCGCGCGTCCGGGTTGGACATCCGGGCCGCCACCGCGGAGAGGCCGTGCGTGAAGGTGTCGCCAGAGCCCGGGGCTTCGTGGAGCCACGCGTCCTGCAGGACGTCACGGGACAGGAAGAGGAAGTCGGCCAGGGGCAGGGACACGGTGCGAGGCTCGCGGGGCGGAGGGGGCCTGGGGTGCATCCGGGAGAAGAGGATGTCCCCTCCGACTTAGGCCCCCG
The DNA here is from genome assembly GCF_003611685.1 of Corallococcus sp. CA049B. Classification (NCBI taxonomy): domain Bacteria; kingdom Pseudomonadati; phylum Myxococcota; class Myxococcia; order Myxococcales; family Myxococcaceae; genus Corallococcus; species Corallococcus sp. CA049B. Next base: position 38,567 of record NZ_RAWC01000057.1, read on the forward strand.
CTTTCCATGCGACAAGGACCGTCTGACGACGTGTCAGGAGGAAGGCGAACGGACCAGGCCCAGCGGCCACAGGGCGGTCAACCGCAGGAGCCCCGCGCCCGGCTCCACGCGGTAGCGGACCTGGAAGCCGCAGGCGAGCACCGTCGCCCCCTCCCGCCCCGCCGACGGCACCGGCAGCCCCGGCATCCGGCTGGCGAGCGCCCCCAGCTCCGCCTGGAGCCGCTCGCGCACCGCGGGCGTACACGCCGTGAGCGTGCGCACCACCGGGGGTTCCAGCTGGCAGCGGTAGGCCATGAGCGCCGCCAAGGGTGTGCATCTACAGCCCAACTGCAAGATGACAGTGACACGGTGATACGCGCTGTCGGACGCCGGGCGTCTGGGGGGAACAGTGGCCGGGGCACACTGTCGGGCAGGTGACGCTGGGGCTCCCGTCGGACCCGGGTGCGCTTCAAGAACCCGAGGAAAAGCAGGTCGAATCGGGGGATGGCCCTGGGCGTCCACCACCTGCTGCTCGTCGAGGACGATCTGACCTGGCGAGAGGGTGTGGGCCGCGCGGCGCGTGAAGCGGGCTTCGTGGTGTCGTGCGTGGCGGACGGCGCGGAGGCATTGGACTGGCTGCGTCATCGTCCGCGCGCGCAGCACCCGGACCTCATCCTGCTGGACCTGGTGTTGCCCCGGTTGGATGGATGGGAGGTGTACGGCCAGCTGCGCACGGACGTGCGGCTGCGGCACCTGACGGTGATGCTGATGTCCTCGGCGAGCGGTACGCCGGACGTGCCGCTGAACGGGGTGCTGGGCTTCCTGCACAAGTCGTCCCAGCCGGAGGCGCTGGTGCGGGCCCTGGCCGAGCGGCTGCGCGAGCTGCCCGGGCGTCCGAAGGAGCCCCCGCGCGTGCCGTACGCGCTGCGGCTGACGGACGAGTCGCTCTACACACTGCACGCCCTGCCGGCCCCGGTCCGTCACGCGGTGCGCGTGCACCTGCTGCGGGCCGCGGAGCTGGCGGCCTCGGAGCTGCCCCTGGCGTCGTCGTGGCTGATGGCGCTGCACAGCGAGCTGCCCTCGCTGCTGGTGACGGTGGAGGGCGTGCGCGTGGTGCTGGAGGTGGACGACGCCGGCTGCGCGCTGACGGCGAGCATGGTCCTCGTGCCCAGCCACCTGCGCTGCGCCTGACGCCGAGGTTCACACCACCGGCACGCGGTGGACCTCGCCGGTGTGCAGGTCCAGCCACACCACGCGGCCGAGCAGGTCGTGCACGGCGCACCAGTCCTCCGTGAGGCGCACGACCTGGGGCGGAGTGCCGGAGAACTCCACCGTCGCGCGGGCGTGGTCGGCGACGGTGCGCAGGACGGCCGTGTGCAGCTCGCCCTTCTGGAAGCGCGTCACGCGCCAGGAGTGCGCGAGCACCTCGCCCGCGCGCTCCTCGGCCCGCTGGGCAGGGCGGTGGAAGCGCCGCGAGAGGATGGGGGCCACGTAGGTCCACGCTCCGGGCTCCTCGCCCGCGGGCACCGCGATGCGCCCGGCCATCGCCTCGCCGTCGGGCGTGAGCGCCAGGACGTCCGGCGTCCCCCACGGAGCCGGCAGGTTCGAGCGCCCGCGCAAGGTGGGGCCGCCCGGCAATTCGTAGCACCAGCGATCCAGGTATTCGAAGTCCTGCTCCGGGGTGAGGTGCAGGACGAGGAAGGACAGGTGCTTCGCGTCCACGGCCAGCCTCGTCACGACGCCGCCCTTCTCCGACACGCGCCACAGCGAGCGCGGCTCCGCGGCGAGCGTGTCCACCATGCTCACGGTGCCACGCATGGCGGTGAACCACCGCTCCCCATCGTAGGTGGGGGCCCACGCGTCCAGCTCCAGGTCGCACCAGCGCGTGGCCCGGCGCTCCACCAGGTCCAGCCGCGACACGCGCCACAGGTCACCCCGGCGCGCCAGCGCGAGGGCGCGGTCCCCCTGCGCGGACAGGACCAGTGAGAACGCCGGCACGTCGAAGCCCGCGAGCGTGCGTCCGTCCGGGCCCACCAGCCGCGCGCCCGCCTCCCCCAGCGCGAGCAGCACGCGCCGGCCCGGCAGCACCACGGCGTCATGCACGGCGTGGGCGCCCGCGTGGCTCCGGTCCATCCACACGCGCACGTGCGGCAGGTCGTGCGTTTCGGACCAGGGGCTCCGTTGGGAGGCTCGCGGCGTCGGCAGGTCCGTGCGCAGCGCGTCCAACGCTGGGTCCTTCAGGGCGTGCAGCTGTTGGATGAGCCTGGCGTTGGAGGGGAGCTCTTCCATCACCTCGTCGCGCAGCAACGAGCGCACGGTGGGGACGAGGAGCGCGCTCCGGGCATCAGAGGCCTCCGCGCGCAGCAGCTCCGTGGCGAAGGCCAGACGTTCCGGAGCGCGTGTCGGGGTTTCGTCCGACAGCAGGGTCTGGATGTCGTCGCGCGCGGCGCCGAAGCCGTCCGGGAACGCGAGCGCCAGGCGCGCCAGGAGCTTCGCGCTGCCCGTGCCCCCTGCCTGGATGCCCCGCTCCACCCAGGCGCGCGCGAGGTGGCGCGCGGACGACACGGGCCACACGACGTCCACCGCGCGCGACCAGTCTCCGGCCTCCGCGAGCGACTCCGCCCACAAGAGGCGCAGGGCCTGCGCTTCGGCGGCGTGGGTCTTCTCCAGGCGCAGCACGGCGTCCGCGAACACGCCCGAGCGCCGTGCGATGGACACCGCGCGCTCCACGTCCTTCGCGAGGAACCACTGGCGCACCACGAGGCCCGGGGGGAGGTCGCGCCCCTCCGCGAGCTCCGCCGCGAGCTGGAAGCGGCCGTGGCGCTCCAGGAAGGACACGGCCTCTTCGGCCGCGTCCAGCAGCTCCGCGAGGACGAAGGCGGCCTCGTCGATGCGGCCTTCGCGCTCCAGGCGGCGGAAGGTCTCGCGGTAGCGCTCGCGCAGCGCTTCGAACACGGCGGGGCCTCCGCCGAAAGACTGCGCGGCACCGCTCCGGCCTTGGGGTTGGATGCGCAGCTCCTCGCGCGGGCCGGGAACTCCGAGCGCGAGCTTCGCGCGTGCGTCCAGGTCCTTGCCCAGGGGGATGGCGTGGCGCAGGGCTTCGTCGAGGTTGCCTTGTTCGAAGAGTTCGAAGAGGTGGCGCAGGTAATCGCCCTTGCGCCGTCCCACGAGCTGCCCGAGGAGCGTGTTCCGGAGCATCCACTCCTTGAGCTGTTCGAGCGCGCCCGGGCCTTCGGGTTCGGCGGGACGCGTGGGGGCACTGGAGCCCTGTGAGGCTTTGGCGGCGTCACCTCCGCGCATTCCGGCGAGGAGCCGTGAGAACCAACCGGGCCGTCCCCCAGTGCCCGTGGTGGAGGCGTGAGCCGTGTCCGAGGAGAAGGCGCTCCGCAGACGGTCGAGCCATCCCGCGCGACGTGTGTTCAACGTGCTGCCCGATGTGCCTTGCGGCTCTGTGCGGAAGACACGGCGCAACCGCGCGAAGAGGCCCTCGCGCACCACCGGGACCTCCCGCCCCGCCATGCGCGCCAGCATGCGCTCCGCTTCGGGCGCGAGCGCGGGCACCTTCGGTCCGAACGTCGCGCGCGTGGGTGGAGGTAGCGGCTCCAGCGCGCTCTTCAGGGGCGGAGGCGGCGCGCCCAATCCCTTCACCCGCACGCGCCGCCACTCCGAGACGTCCAGCCACGTCCCCGGATCCACCTGGCGCAGCGCTCCGGGCCCGTACATTCGTGCGATGCCCTCGTGCACCAGCACGACGGCTCCCGGCGGAGGCGCCAATCGCTCGCGCTCCTTCGGGCTCAGCGGCGCGCTGGTGAGCACTCCGGACTCGAGCACCAGCGGCAGTCCGGGCGCGGCCTCCACCGCGCTCTTGCACGGTGCCGCCAGCTTCAGCAGAGGGCCTCCCGCCAGCGCCCAGACCGTGGCGCCGGGCCTCCAGGCCGCCAGCACGCGGCGGCGCGCCTCGGCCTCCCCCAGCAGTCCTGGATGGAACCACCAGGCCGCCGCCACCACGGTGCCCCGGTGCACCTGGGCGCGAGGACGCACGGCTCCGGACGCGGTGCTCACGGCGTGGCCTCCGGGACGGAGCGGTACAACACCGCCTGCTCCATCAGGTCCCACAACACGAACTCCCCCGCCCGCGTCAGCCATCCCAAGACCGGCTGCGCGTGGCTCGCCGCGGCCTGCACCACGGGGCCACTGGCCACCGCGAGCTTCCGGGGCGGGGGGGGCTGGGGGGAGTGTTGCGAGAAGAAGAGGAAGCTTCGCTGATCCGAATCCAACGCGACCAACCCCGGCGGAGACGGAGCGGGAGGCTGAACTACGCCCAACACACGGTAGCCATCAGGCATGAGCACGAGGGCCGTGACCGGGTCGAGGAACAACCTCCAGATGAGCTCCTTGTCACGAACCGCGAGCAGTCCCGCATCGGGATGCGTTCCCGACGGCGCGTAGCCGAAGTACGCATCCCCTTGATGGCTGCTGAGCGGGACCATCTGGGCTGGCCCGTCGCCCAGCATCTTGAGCCGCGAGATGCCCACCCGCCCCTGTCTCTTATACACATCT
>NZ_RAWC01000058.1:0-42126 GCF_003611685.1 Corallococcus sp. CA049B
GGGGGTGGGGGCGGGCTGCGGGTTCATGAAGGGCTCCTCTATCACGCGACGCTCGCCTACCGCGAAGGGGAGGGGAAAGCTTCCCGGAAGAGGCGCCGGGCGTTCTCGGTCGTCCGCTGGGCGAGCGCCTCCACCGGCTCCCCCAGCGCCTGCGCCATGCCCGCGAGGATGTGGGGCAGGTAGCCGGGTTCGGAGCGCTGCCCCCGGAAGGGCGTGGGCGCCTGGTCCGGCGAGTCCGTCTCCGCCACCAGCCGGTCCGCCGGAATCACGCGCAGGGCGTCCAGCGGCTTGCGCGCCTCCGCCCAGGTCACCGGGCCCGCGAAGGAGAAGTGGCAGCCCTTCTGGATGTAGAAGCGCGCCAGCTCCGCGCCGCCGCTGTAGCTGTGCATCAGGATGCCGGCCTCCGGCCAGGCCTCCGCCTTCAGGAACTCCATCAGCGCCGGGTGCAGCCGGTGGCAGTGCATCAGCACCGGCAGCCCGTGCTTGCGCGCCAGGGCCAGGTGCCCGCGCAGCACCGCCAGCTGCCGCTCCAGCGGGGCGCCGGGGAGGGACGGCCCGTCCAGGCCGCACTCGCCCACCGCCACCGCGCCGCCCCGTGACAGCAGCGCGTCCAGCCGCTCCAGGTGCGCGCCGTCGTCCTCCGGCGGCAGGTCCGGCAGGAACTGGGGATGGATGCCCAGCCCCACCTGGATGCGCGCGTCCTTGCGCGGCAGCGCGAGCAGGGGCTCCCACGTGTCCGGGCCCACCGCGGGGATGATGATGCCGTGCAGCCCCGCGGCCCAGGCGCGCGCGACAACGCTGTCGCGGTCCGGGTCGAAGCGCGAGGCGTCCAGATGGCAGTGCGTGTCGATCATTGAGCACCCTTCTTCGCAGACCCGTTCAATCACTGACAGCCCTGGATGCCGTGCCCTTCGAGGCGCCCCGGCACCCGTGAGCGCGAAGCTAAGACGCGCCCACTGACTTTGGATCCATCGCGATCGTGGAGGTGTGGGAATGACCAGGCGAGTGGTGTTGGGGGCGTTGTTCGGGGCGCTGACGGTGCTGGGCACGGGCTGTGGCGACGAGTGCGTCGACCAGTTCGACTGCCGTGACAAGGGCGCCCCTCCGGCGGGCCAGCAGTGGACCTGCAACGCGGACAACACGTGCGAACTGCAGAACCTCACGCCCCAGCCGGAAGAGGACGCGGGCACGGAGGTCGACGCGGGCACGGAGGTCGACGCGGGCGCGGAGGTCGACGCGGGCACGGAGGTCGACGCGGGCACCGAGGACGCCGGGACGGAGGTCGACGCGGGCATGAACGTGGCCAAGGGCGATGCGTGCACCGCGTCCACGGACTGCATGGCGGGCCTGCGCTGCGAGGCCGCCACCTGTCAGTCGCTCCACATCGCCGTGACGGGCAACGACGGCGGCACGCGCGCGCTGGTGACGGAATACGACGTGCCGGGGATGACGTCGCTCAGCGCCGACGGCGTCGCCAGCGCCTACCCGCGCTTCGGCCCGGACGGCGCCCAGGTGGCCTTCGTGCAGGGTGACGTCACCGGCGCCGCGGGTGAGCTCGCGGTGCGCCCCGTGCCGCTCACGGCCGCCGCGCCCACCGTGCTGACCACGGGCACGGCCGCCGGCGGTGCGCGCATCCGCTACATGGAGTGGGAGCCGGGCAGCCTCATCGCCTGGGTGCGCGGCAGCACGGGCATCTCCACCATCGCGGCGACGGGCGGCTCGCCCGCGCAGGCCACCGTCAACGGCACCTTCCCGGACTGGGCGCCCGACGGCACGAGCTTCGCGTACAGCGCCGCGAGCAATGGCATCTCCATCTCCACGGGCAGCGGCACGCCGACTCCGCTGGCGGGCTCGCCCACCTCGGGCGAGCAGCCGCACTACAACCGCACCACCTCGCAGCTGCTCTTCCTGGCCAACCCCGAAGGCACCACCGTGAACTTCGGCGCGGAGGCCACCCCGGTGCTCAAGCTGTACTCGCTGCCGGTGACGGGCGGCGGCGACCCGAAGCTGCTCGCGGGCACCTCGACCCGGCCCGTGGAGGGCGGCTCGGTCGACTCGTACATCGCGAACCCGAACTGGTCGCCGGACGGCAAGTGGGTGGCGTACGTGCGCGCGAACTTCCTGCTCGTCGGCAACGCGGCCACGCTGTGCGGCAACGTTGGCGCGGAGCTGTGCGGCACCGACCGGGGCAACGACATCTACGTGCAGGGCGTGGACAGCTCGGGCGCGAAGGTGGGCGAGCCGGTGCTCTTCGCGGAGAACGCCACGCTGCCGTCGTTCTCCCCGGACGGCAGCCTCGTGGCCTATGTCCTGGGCGGTCAGCTCGTCGTGAGGGGCATCGACCCGGCCACGGGCCAGCCCGCCGCCACGGCCATCACCCACCCGAAGGACACGTACACGGTGCTGACGAGCGAGGGTGACGACCACCGCCCGCGCTGGCAGCCCCGCTAATCCCAGCCGTCCCAAGCCCCGCGAACCGGGGCTTCCCGGCCCGTGTTCCCCGTTTCGCAAGGGAACACGGGCCGTCGTGTTTCAAGGGCGAAGCGCGCCGCACACCCGGCGCGAAGTGACGAACGCGGGCAGTCCAGGGTCCGGATGAACCCCGAGCGGATCCATTACCCGGTCCAGCCAATCCAGGTTCCAGGACGAAAAGGGAGGGAGAAGGGCTCCACCCGCGCTCACGCGAAACGCGGCACCTGGTGGAGGAAGGCTGACAGCCGTGTCGCGACGGCTCCGCGCCCGCGCGCTCCAGGGTGATGGAGCACGGCCTGGGCTTCGCGGGCCGGGACGCGAGCGCTCTTTCAGCCCACGACGACGATGCGGCGGCCCAGCGCGCGGGTCATCTGCGGGGACGTGACGAGCTCCAGCACGCCGCTCATCTCTCCGCCCGCAGTGTCGAACGCCGCCGCGATGACCTCGCCCACGGTGAGCTGGGCCTTCTGGGCCGCCACCCGCGCGCGCTTCGCCGTGCGACGCAGCGCGGGCATCACCCGCCGACCCTGCCGCCGCACCGTGCCACCCTTCGCCTTGCCTGCGGTCCGCTTCGCCATGGTTCCTCCCGCCACTGCCGACACGCGGGTGAGTACCTCGTCGGTCTGACACCATGCAGGCGGGGTGCCAGGGCTCAGCCTCCCCGTCAGGTTCCTGAATCCAGGGGTTTTCCTCGCGGGTAGCGGGTTTCCGAGGGGCGAGCGGGCCTTCCTTTTTTCAGCCCTTCAGGGTCGTTCCTCGTTCTGTCGAGTTTTTCGTTCATCCAGTGCGGTGATTTCCACGCATCGTTCAATGGCGCGCACCTCCCTGCGGTCATGCGACGACAGGGCTGGGTCGGGTGTCACCCCCTGGCCACAGCCCCTGCGGGCAGGCGACCACGGTGCGGTTGGGACGCGGCGGGGCTTTGGGGTAGAGGGCGGGCGCCCATGCGAGTCCAGGTCCTCTTCCACGACAACTGTTTCGACGGCGCGGCCAGCGCCGCGGTCTTCACCCGCTTCTACCGGGAGCGCGTGCGCGCGGACGCGACGTTCAGCTACCGGGGCCTCGCCCACAAGCCGGGGGCGGAGGGAATCGACCCGGCCGTCTTCACGGGCGACGAGAACGTCATCGTCGACTTCCGCTACAGCCAGGATGCGCGGCTCACCTGGTGGTTCGACCACCACGCCTCCGCCTTCCAGCAGCCCGGCGACGAGCCCCACTTCCAGCGCGACACCAGCGGCAAGAAGTTCCACGACCCGCATCGCAAGAGCTGCACGCTGTACCTGGCGGACGTGGCGCGCGAGCGCTTCGGCTGGGACGCGTCCCCGCTGAAGGACCTGCTGTACTGGGCGGAGATCATCGACGGCGCGCAGTTCCCCAGCCCCCAGATGGCGGTGGCGCTGGAGGAGCCCGCGCTGCGCATCATGACGGTGCTGGAGGCCACGAAGGACGACACGCTCATCCCGGAGGTCATCCGGCGCATGCAGACGGAAGGCCTGGCGGACATCGCCGCGTCGCCGCTCATCGCCGCCCCGCTGGAGCCGCTGCTCTTCCGGCACCAGCGCAACATCGACCTGGTGCGTGAGAAGGCCCGGTACGAGAACGGCGTCGTCCACTTCGACCTGGTGGACGAGGGCGTGGACAGCCTCAACAAGTTCATCGCGTACGCGCTCTATCCGGACGCGCGCTACACGCTGTGGGTGGGCAGGGGCGCGTCGCGCGCCAAGGTCTCGCTGGGCTCCAACCCGTGGAAGCCCCAGACGCGCAAGCACGACCTGTCCGCCATCGCCGGCCGCTACGGCGGGGGCGGCCACCCGGTGGTGGCCGCGGCGAGCTTCAAGGCGGACCAGGCGGACAAGGCCCGGGCCGCGTACCAGGAGATTCTGGCGGAGCTGTCCGGCCCGCGCTGAAGCGCCAGGGCCTAGGCCGGAGCCTGACGGCGGGCGAAGAGGTCGAAGCCCGCCTGCCGCAAGAGCCGCACCACCGACAGCATGGGCAGCCCCTGCACGTTGGTGCGGTCGCCCTCCAGCTTCTGGAGCAGCGCCTGCCCGCGGCCCTCCACGCGGTAGCTGCCCGCGCAGCCCTCCCACTCGCCGGTGTCCAGGTAGCGCTCCAGCTCCTCTGGCGGGACGGGGAAGAACGTGAGGCGCGCGTCCTCCAGCGTCTCCGAGTGATGGCCGCCCGGCCCCAGCAGGCACACGGCGGTGTGGATGACGTGGGTGCTCCCCAGCAGGCGCTGAAGCTGGGCGCGCGCCGCGTCCCGGTCCTGGGGCTTGCCCAGCACGTCGTGGCCCACCTCCACCAGCTGATCCGCGCCCAGCACCCAGGCCTCCGGGTGGCGCTCCTGCACCGCGCGGGCCTTGCGCACGGCGAGCATCCGCACGGCCTCGTCGGCGGGCAGGCCGGCGGGGACCTGCTCGTCCACGTTGGGGGCCTCGGTGCGGTAGGGCACGCCCAGCCCGTCCATCAGGGCCCGGCGCGCGCTGGAGGTGGAGGCCAGGATGAGTTCGCTCATGGGAGGCCAGAGGGTAATGCAGCCGGGGAGGGGATGGGACCCCTCGGGCGGGCAGGCACGTCCCCGCTTCCTGTGCATGGGGTGGATGCCATAGCCTCCCTGGCCATGTCGCGGCGCGGTCTGCTCGCTGTCTGTCTCCTCCTGCTCGCCTCCTGCAAACGACCCCCTCCGGCGGACGCCGACGCGGGCACGGATGCGGGCACTGCCACGTCCGCCGTGGCGGCTGACGCGGGCACGGATGCGGGAGCGCTCGCGGAAGGCCCCCTGGACGCGGGCCCCCATCCTTCCGTGAAGCGCCCGGACGACGCGGTGGCGGAGGTGCACCCGCTGGCGGTGTGTGACGCTCGGGGCGGAGCCCCCCTGGACGCGGCCCGCGACTACTACGACGCGGGCCACTACGAAGAGGCGCTCTCCTGCGCCGCGCAGGCCGCCGCGCTGGAGCCGGACCTCGCCGCGGCCCACGCGGAACGGGGCTCCGCGCTGGCCGCGCTCAACCGCGAGCCGGAGGCGCAGCTCGCCTACGCCCGCGCGCTGGCCATCGACCCGGGGGACGCGGACGCGCTCCTGGGCGCCGCGCACCTGTACGCGGTGCAGCTGCCCTCCACGCGCGAGCGGGACGAGCTGGGCGCCCTCTACGCCGAGCGCGGCCTGTCCCAGCCCTCCACGCCCCCGGAGCTCGTGCCGCCGCTGGCGCTGGTGGCCGCCATGGCCTTCAACGACCTGGGGCAGGCTGACCAGGCGTTGGATCGCGCCGCCATCGTGCTCGCCCGCGAGCCGGGCAACGCCGAGGCGAAGTACGAGAAGGCCCTGGCCCTCTTCGAGCTGTGCCGCTTCCGCGAGGCGAAGGCGGCCTTCGTGTCGCTCCTGAAGGACAAGGACCGCGCGGCGCACGCGTACCAGCACCTGGGCCTGCTCCTGGAGCGCGAGGGCCAGTGGGCCAGGGCGGACGAGCACTTCCAGAAGGCCCGCGCGCTGGAGCCCGAGGACTTCCCTCCGCCGCCCCTGCCTTCGGCGGACGAGTTCAAGGCCCAGGTGAAGCGCGCGCTGGCGGACCTGCCCGCGGACATGCGCCGGGACCTGGAGGGCGTGCCGGTGGCCACGGAGGAGATTCCCTCCGAGGACGACCTGCTCGCCAACCAGCCGCCCCTGTCGCCCACCATCCTGGGCCTGTTCCGGGGGCCGTCCCTCCAGGAACCGTGCGACGGCTCGGAGACGCCCTGCCGCTCGGTGGCCCTCTACCGGCGCAACCTGGCCCGCGCGGTGCGCACGCCCGAAGAGCTGCGCGAACAGATTCGCGTGACACTGCTGCATGAAATCGGGCATCTGCGCGGGGAAGACGACGAGGAACTGGCCGCGCGCGGCCTGGAGTGAGCTCAAGACATGCCTTCTCTTCCCACCGCCCGGGTCAGCCTCAAGGGCGCCAAGACGCTGCGTCGCGGCACCCCCTGGGTGTACCGCACGGAGCTCACCGAGGCCCCCGCCACCGACACGCCAGGCGCCGTGGTCGCGGTGGTGGATCCGCAGGGAAACCCCATCGGCCAGGCGCTCTACGCCCGCCGCTCCCCGCTCGCCCTGCGGCTGCTCACGCGCAAGGGGCCGAATGAGGAGAAGGTGGACGACGCCTTCTTCATCCGGCGCCTGGAGGCCGCGCTCGCCCGCCGCGCCGTGCTGCCGGGGCGGGACGGCCTGCGCCTGGTGCACGGCGAGGCGGACCTGCTCCCCGGCTTCTTCGTGGACCGCTACGGCCAGGGCCTCACGGTGCAGACGCTGTCGGAGGGCATGGACGCGCGCAAGGAGATGCTCGCGCGCGCCCTGGTGGAGAGGACGGGCGCAAGCCATGTCGTATGCCGCGACGACGCCTCCGGCCGCGACTTCGAGAGCCTGCCCCGCGAGGTGCGCCTGCTGCACGGCGAGGGCGCCGCGCGCTTCACCTACCACGAGGGCGACAACCGCTTCGAAGTGGACCTCTTGGGCGACATGAAGACGGGCGCGTTCCTGGACCAGGTGGACAACCACCTGCGCGCGGGCGAGCTGGGCCGGGGCGAGGCGCTGGACTGCTTCAGCTACCACGGCGGCTTCGCGCTCGCGCTCGCGAAGCACTGCACGTCGGTGCTCGCGGTGGAGCAGGACGCGAAGGCCGCCGCGCGCATCCAGACCAACGCGGAGGCCAACGGCCGCGCCAACGTGAAGGTGGAGAACGGCAACGCGTTCGACGTGCTGCGCCGCTTCGACCAGGAGGGCCGCCGCTTCGACACCATCGTCCTGGACCCGCCCGGGCTGGCCAAGCGCCGCGAGGGTCTGGCCACCGCGCTGCGCGCCTACCACGAGCTCAACCTGCGCGCCCTGCGCTGCCTCAAGCCGGACGGCCTGCTCGTCACGTGCTCGTGCTCGGGGAAGCTGGACCGGCAGGGCTTCGAGTCCATGGTCCTGGACGCCGCCGCGGACGCGAAGCGCCCGGTGCAGATTCTGGAGCGGCGGGGCGCCGGCCTGGACCACCCGGTGCTCGCGGGCCTCGCGGAGACGGAGTACCTCAAGGCCCTCTACGTGCGCGCCCTGTAAGGCCGGGCGCGGCGGGGCGGGGGGCTGGACTGCTTACGGGATGCCCAGCTCCTTGCGCAGCCGGCCCACGACCTTGAAGTACTCCGTGCGGGAAAAGCCCACGTTGAGGATGTGGAAGTCCTTCTTGGACAGCCCCACGCACCCGAAGCAGTAGTTGCAGTCCTGCAGGTTCTTGCTCATCACCACGTACGCGCTGCTGGAGCAGTTCTCGCTCTGCACGCAGTAGGCGCACGCGTGGCAGTTCTTGCACTCCACGCAGTGCGAGCAGTTGGTGCACAGCTCGCACCGCGTGCAGTGCGTGCACTGGTGGCAGCTGTCGCAGTCCTTGCAGAACATGCAGTTGGCGCAGCGCTGGCAGCCCTCGCACGCATAGGAGCCGGGGTTGCCCGGGTCCACCGCGTAGCTCTTGGACAGCTTCTGGAACTGATCCATGAACTCGCGCTTGCCCAGCGACGACACGCCCAGGCGCGCCGCCTTCTCCTGCTCCAGCAACTCCTGGGTCGTCTGGGGCCGTGACCCCTTGTCCTTCACCGCCACAAACGCTCCTTGAAGTCTTGAATCACTGCAGCCGGGCCAGCCCGGCCAGGTCGATGCCTCGCGCCACCCGCCGCACCTCCACGGTGCTGGGGAAGCCGCGGCTGGTGACGGCCACCACGAACCGCTCACCCACCAGGAGGTTCGCCTCCGCGACGGCCTCGTCCGCGTCATAGCGCACGAAGCCCACGGCCTCCTTCCACTGGATGGGCGCCGTGGGGTCGCTGGCTGCCCGCCCGCGTGCCTTCTGCGCCGCCTCGCGGATGGCCTGCCCCAGCTTCAGCCCCATGGTCGTGTCCACGATGCGCACCTTCACCTCGCGGCCTTCGCCTCGGGTGTAGGTGCGCTCCGCCTCCGACACGGACACCTCGCCGTACTTCCCCGTGGAGCCCGCGGTGGCACCCACCGTGAAGCCCTCCAGCGACTCCGGCAGGAACGGCGCCAGGTCCTTGAAATACACGCACGGTGCGGCGGTCGTCACCACGTCGCGCGGGGTGGGAGAGGTCGTGCGTTCGTCGTCAAGGCATCCGCCGCCCACGCCGAGCGCGAACGATGCGATGGCCAGCCGGAGGAAATAGTCGCGCACGAGCGAATCAAAGGGTATCCCTGGCCCGCGCGCAATGGACCTTTCGAAGCTCAATCCTCCTCAGCGCGAGGCCGTGGTGACGCTCCAGGGCCCCCTGCTCGTGCTGGCAGGCGCTGGCAGCGGGAAGACGCGGGTCATCACCCACCGCATCGTCCATCTGCTCAACGAGCGGCCGAACCACATCATGGCCCGCAACATCCTCGCGGTGACCTTCACCAACAAGGCCGCCACGGAGATGAAGGAACGCCTCATCCACATGGCCGGGCCGCGCGCCCAGGGCGTGCTGGTGTGCACCTTCCACGCGTTCGGCGCGGAGGTGCTGCGCGAGGACATCCACCGGCTGGGCTGGCCCAAGAAGTTCGCCATCGCGGACATGGGCGACCAGCTCTCCATCATCCGCCGCGCCATGCGCGACAAGCGCATCGACGACCGCGCCTTCGACGCGCGCAAGGTCCTCACCCTCATCTCCAAGGCGAAGAACTCCGGTGAGGCGCCCCAGCCCAAGCCGGAGGGGATGGGGGACGACTACGACCTCATCACCTCCATGGTCTTCGCGGACTACCAGCTCGCGCTCAAGGCGCAGGGCTCGGTGGACTTCGACGACCTGCTGGTGCTGCCCGCGCGCCTCTTGCGCGAGCACCCGGACCTGCACCGCAAGTACACGGCCCGCTTCCAGTACCTCCTGGTGGACGAGTTCCAGGACACCAACCACGCGCAGCTGGACCTGCTCAAGCTGCTCGCGGGCGAGTCGCGCAACGTGTGCGCGGTGGGCGACGACGACCAGTGCATCTACTCCTGGCGCGGCGCGGAGGTGCGCAACATCCTGGACTTCGACCGGCACTTCCCGGGCGGCAAGGAGGTGCGGCTGGAGCAGAACTACCGCTCCTCCCAGCGCGTGCTGGACGCGGCCAACGCCGTCATCGCCAAGAACCCGGAGCGCAAGGACAAGCGCATGTGGACCGACCGCAAGGGCGGCCCGCTGGTGAAGGTGGTGGCGTGCCCCAATGATGAAGAGGAGGCCCGCTTCATCGCGCATGAAATCCAGAAGCACATCTCGCTTGGCGTCCCCGCGGACGACATCGCGGTGCTCTACCGCACCAACGGCCAGGCCCACCCGGTGGAGGAGATGCTGCGCGAGAAGAACATCGCCTACGAAGTCGTGGGCGGCAGCGAGTTCTTCGACCGCAGCGAGGTGAAGGACGTCATCGCGTACTTCAAGGTCCTGGCGAACAAGCTGGACGAAATCTCCCTCATGCGCATCGTCAACGTGCCCTCGCGCGGCATTGGCGACGTCACCATGGAGCGGCTGCACGCGCACTCGCGCGCGGAGGGCGTGACGCTCTGGACGGTGATGCGCCGCGCGGACACCTATGACGACCTGCCCGCGGGCGCGGGCGGCAAGGTGCTGGAGTTCGTGGAGATGGTGGAGCGCTACCGCGACGCCTTCGCCCAGACGCCCCGCCTGTCGGAGGCCACGCACAAGCTGCTGGAGGAGATTGGCTTCCGGGAGGCCACCCGCGCCAAGGCCGTCTCCGGCACCGCCGCGGACAAGAAGCTCAAGGGCGTGGATGGGGTGCTCGCGTCCCTGGAGAAGTTCGAGAAGCGCGAGGGCCCCAAGGCCAGCCTCCTCACGTACCTGAACCGCCTCAGCCTGGACACGCGCCAGGAGGAGGAGGACGTTCCGGGCCAGAACAAGCGCGTCACGCTGATGTCCCTGCACGCCTCCAAGGGCCTGGAGTACCGGCTCGTCTTCTTCATCGGCATGGAGGAGGACCTGATGCCCCACGGCGGCATGCAGGGCGAGGCGCAGAACCTCGAGGAGGAGCGCCGCCTCTGCTACGTGGGCATCACCCGCGCCAAGGAGCTGCTCTACCTCACCCGCTCCACCGTGCGCGTGAAGCGCGGCAAGGAAGTGCCGCGCACGCCCTCCCGCTTCCTGGAGGACCTCCCCCCGGACGCCTTCGAGATCGTGGACATGGACGCGCCGCGTCAGGGTCCTCCGGATGAGAAGGAGAAGAACTTCTTCGCGAACCTGAAGGAGCGCTTCAAGAAGCCTGGCGCCGGCAGCCCGGGCCCTGGCACCCCTGGCCGGGCACCGTGAGGGGTCCCCCGTACGCCCAACCTTGACTTGATCCCGCCGTCCTACTAGGAGGGTCAGCCTTTCCGGGCTTCTGTCGGAGTTCAGGCGGAGGACCCGCGGTTGGTTCGCACGAGCACGCGACCCCTGGCATGCACCTGGGCGTCGCGCCGAAGTCTGGAGTGCACGAAATGTCGCAGAAGACCTACAGCGCCAAGGCTGGGGACATCAAGCGCCAGTGGCACGTCATCGACGTGTCCGACAAGGTGCTTGGTCGCGCCGCCAGTCAGATCGCCACCCTCCTGAAGGGCAAGCACAAGCCGACGTACACCCCGTCCATCGACACGGGTGACCACGTCATCGTCATCAACGCCGAGAAGGTGAAGGTGACGGGTACGAAGGAGACGGACAAGCAGTACTACCGTCACCCGTACGCCGGTTTCCCGGGTGCCCTGAAGATCACCAACCTCCAGAAGCTGCGCCAGCGTCACCCCGAGGACATCATCCTCAACGCCGTGCGCCGCATGCTGCCCCGCAATGCCCTGGGCCGTCAGATGATGACGAAGCTCAAGGTGTATGCTGGTGACACCCATCCGCACACCGCGCAGAAGCCGGTGGCGTTCAAGGTCGAGGCGTAAGAACAACCATGGCGATCAATCCTGAACTCGGTTTCTACGCCACGGGCCGCCGCAAGGAGGCCACCGCTCGCGTCTGGGTGCGTCCTGGCAACGGCGCTGTCGTCATCAACGGCCGCGACATCAACGAGTACTTCGGCCGTGAGACGTCGAAGATGGTGCTCAACCAGCCGCTGGAGATCCTGGAGCAGAAGGGCAAGCTCGACGTCACGGTCAACGTGCGCGGCGGCGGCCTCTCCGGCCAGGCCGGTGCCATCCGTCACGGCATCGCGCGCGCGCTGTGCGCCTTCAACCCGGAGTTCCGTCCGGCGCTGAAGAAGGCCGGCTTCCTCACCCGCGACGCCCGCGCGGTCGAGCGCAAGAAGTACGGCCAGCCCGGCGCCCGTCGTCGGTTCCAGTTCTCCAAGCGCTAATCACGCTTGCCGGCCAGTTGTCCGGCCGTTCGTCGGCGGGGGTTTCCTTCGGGAAGCCTCCGCCGTCGTGCTTTGCGGGCAAGCGGGTGGGCGTCGCCCCGTCGCGACGCGCGGGGGCGTTCTGCTACCATCCGGACACCCTCATGGAACTCAACGAAATCCTGCAGATCGCCCTGCGCGGCGGAGCCTCCGACATCCACCTGAAGGCGGGCCTGCCGCCCATGTTCCGCGTGGATGGTTCGCTGGTGCCGCTCAAGGACGGCCGCCGCCTGCCCCCGGAAGAGGTGGCGCGCATGGCGTTCGGCATCATGAACGAGTTCCAGAAGGAGAAGTTCAAGGTCAGCAACGAGGTGGACCTGGCCTACGGCGTGCCGGGCCTGGGCCGCTTCCGCGTGAACGTCTTCCAGCAGCGCGGCACGGTGGGCGCCGTGCTCCGCGTCATCCCCTTCAAGGTGATGACGATGAAGGACCTGCTGTTGCCCACGGTGCTGGAGAAGGTGTGTGGCGAGGAGCGCGGCCTGGTGCTGGTGACGGGCACCACGGGCTCCGGCAAGTCCACCACGTTGGCGGCGATGATCGACTACATCAACTCCAACGAAACCAACCACATCATGACCATCGAGGACCCCATCGAGTTCCTCATCCGCGACAAGCGCTCCATCGTGAACCAGCGCGAAGTGGGTGTGGACACGATGAGCTTCTCGCAGGCGCTGAAGTCCGCGCTGCGCCAGGACCCGGACGTCATCCTGGTGGGCGAAATGCGCGACCACGAGACCATCGAAACGGCGCTCCACGCCGCGGAGACGGGCCACCTGGTGATGTCCACGCTGCACACGCTGGACGCCACGGAGACCATCAACCGCATCGTGTCCGCGTTCCCCCCGCACCAGCAGAAGCAGGTGCGCCTGCAGCTCTCCAGCGTGCTTCGCGGCGTCGTGAGTCAGCGTCTGGTGCCGCGCGCGGACGGCAAGGGCCGTGTGGCGGCCGTGGAGGTGCTGCGCGTCACCGCGCGCGTGCGCGAGCTGATTGAAGACAAGGACCGCACGAAGGAGATCCACGACGCCATCTCGCAGGGCACGGACTCCTACGGGATGCAGACGTTCGACCAGTCGCTGATGAGCCTGGTGCGCAACGGCCTGGTCACCTACGAAGAGGCCCACCGCCAGGCCAGCAACCCGGACGACTTCGCGCTGCGCTTCTCCGGCATCAGCGGCACGTCCGACTCGAAGTGGGACGCCTTCGACGCCAAGGCCGGCGACGAGCGGCCCATCCCGGGCTCGCAGTCCTTCGCGCAGAAGGGCGCGCCCACCCAGGCGGCCCCGATGGCGCCCACGCCCACGCCCGCGCCGGTGCCCCAGGCCCCGCGTCCCGGAGCGCCCATGGCCGCCCGGCCCATGACGCCTCCGCCCGGCGTCGCGGCGCCGCGTCCCGCCACCCCGCCGCCCGGCGTCGTCCAGGGCCGGCCGCTGCCTCCGCAGGTGGCGGCCCGTCCGCCCACGCCCGCCCCGGTGGCCGCGCCCGCTCCGGCGGCCGGCGGCGACGACGACTTCCAGATCGAACGCTTCTAGGAATCCCGGCGCGAAGGGGGAGGGCGCCGCTCAGGCGTCGTCGTCCCCCAGCTGCGCGCGCAGCCGGGTGAGGCGCATGGGCCCGATGAGCCCCTGGTGCGCCAGCGTCTGGAGCAGCGACACGGTGGCGCGCACGCGCGCGTCCTGCACCTCGTCGGACTCCTGGATGACCTCGTTGTCGAGCAGCGTCTCCAGGTGCTCCGGGTTGATGGACGTGGGCCCTTCCGACCAGGCGATGTCGAACAGCGCGCGCGCCATGTGCTCGCGCGCCTTGCGGTCCGCGTCGTTGGGCGCGGCCTTTGCGAACGCGAGGAACAGCGCGTCCACGGACTCCTTGGACAGCGCGGCCAGGGCGGGCACCTCACCCAGGGACTCCTTCACGTAGTCCGCGTCGAAGCTGTCCACCTCCTGCTCGTAGCCGAAGGCCTCCTCCAGCAGGATGGACGCGAGGAAGGCGTCGGACTCCTCGTCGCTCGCGCCTTCTTCCTTCAGCGCCTCGCGCGCCTTCTGCGTCGCGGCGGACAGGGACTCGTCCTGAGTGAGCGCGCGGGCGGCGGCGTGCGCGGCCAGGAGCACCAGCGCGGCCTGGGCGTCGGAGGACAGCGCGCGTCCGCTCACGCCCAGCAGCATGGCCTTCTGCTTGGGGTTGGCGTCCGAGGCTGTCACGAAGTGCTGCTCCTCTGGAGTCAGCGGTTCACCCGCCTTCTCCTTGCGGAGCGTTTCCCTGGCGGCGTCTGCGGTGAGGAAGCGGGCGAGGATGGGGTGCATGGCGAAGGCCTGTTACCACATGGTAGGGACTCCGCGATGGTTGACGAGCCCGAAGGCCCCGAGGCTGTCCAGCGCGCCACCGACGCCTGCCTGCGCCTGCTCAAGGCGCGTGGCCGCAGCCGGCATGAACTGACGCTCGCGCTGGAGCGCAAGGGCTACCCCGGATCCGTGCGCGACGCGGTGCTCGCCCGCCTGTCGGAGTGGGGCTACCTGGACGACGCGAAGTTCGCGCGTGAACGCGCCCAGGCCCTGCTGGGCAGGGGCAAGCTGGGCCCCCGCGCCGTGCTCCAGCGGCTCCAGGCCCACGGGCTGGAGGGCACGCAGGCGCGGCGCGCGCTGTCGGAGGCGAAGGACGCGGTGGGCTTCGACGCGCTGGAGGCCGCACGGCAGGTGCTGGAGCGCCGGCGCCTGGCAGGCCGCCCGCTGGACGCGAAGGAGCAGGCCCGCGCGGGGCGGCTTTTGCTCAGCCGGGGTTTCGCGCCGGACATCGTGACCCGGCTGGTGGGAGAAGCTTCGCTGGACCCCTCCGGGCAGGACGAATAGTTTGGGGGCGTGATGCGCTCCGTCGTCCTCGTCCTGTCCGCCCTGATGTTGTCCGCCTGTGCCGCCCTCTCCGCGGGGCCCGCGGGCGAGCCTGACTACGCCACCATGGCCGCGGAGAACCTGGCGCTGGGCGAGGCCGCGCTGGAGGACAACGACTACTTCAAGGCGGAGAAGTACTTCGACCACGTCCGCACCAAGTTCCCCTACCTGGAGGCCGCCCGCGAGGCGGAGCTGAAGCTGGGGGACCTGGACATGGCCCGGGAGATGTACCCGGAGGCGCGCGAGAAGTTCGACTCCTTCATGCGACTGCACCCCACGCACCCCAAGGTGGACTACGCCGCCTACCGCGCGGCCTTCTCCTACGTGCAGGAGTTCCCCTCGGAGTTCTTCGCCCTGCCGCCTTCCTACGAGAAGGAGCAGAAGCCCATGTACGACGCGCTCCGGGCCATGAACGTCTTCCTGCGCGAGTACCCGGATTCGCAGTACGTGAAGGACGCCACGGTGCACCGGGATGATGCCAAACAGCGCCTGGCGCGCCATGAGCTGTACGTCGCGTCCTTCTACGCGAAGCGCGAGCGCTGGAAGGCCGTGGCCCAGCGTCTGGAGGGGCTGCTCAAGAACTATCCGGGCACGCCGCTGGAGGAGGAGGCCCTCTTCGACCTCCACAACGCCTACGTGAAGCTCAACGACACGGAGCGCGCGCAGAACACGCTGAAGGAAGTCCTCAAGCGCCTGCCGGGCACGCCCGCCGCCCAGCGTGCCCAGAAGATGCTGGGCTCGTGAGGCGCTCGGAGGACTGGGGCCGGCTGGGGGGCATCGGCATCGCCGCGCTCGCCGCCGCCTGCGTCCTCCTGTTCCTGGGCTCGCGCCTCCTGGGCGCCGCGGCCGGGCCGGAAGCGGAGATCATCACCACCCTGAAGCAGGCCGAGCACGACGGCGTGTCCCTGCCCGTGCCCGGTGCCCAGGCTCCGCTCGTCTCGCGGAAGCTCCAGTACGCCCGCATCTCCGTCTCCGTGGCGCCGGACGGCCAGCGCGCGGAGGCCTTCGCCACGCTGGACTTCGAGGGCGTGCTGGGCGCCACCACGGTCAGCACCGCGGGCGTGGAGGTGGTCCCCTTCACCCGCGCGTCCGGCCGGTGGAAGCCCGAGTCCTCGGTGGCGCCCCGGCTGGTGGCGATGGTGGCGGCGCTGGAGGCGCGGCGGCAGGCCCTGGCGCAGGGGCGGCCGGAGGCGCTGTCACGGCTGGCGGGCCCGGGAGGGGACGGCGGGGCAGGCCGGACGTGGGCGGAGGTGGCCCCCTTGAGCAAACGGCGGCTGACGGCCCAGGCGTGGTACGCCCGGCTGGAGCGGGACGAGGTGACGGTGACGGAGCACTACCGGGTGGAGGGAGACCTTCCGGCCCGGCCGGTGGACACGCGGGGCGAGCGGCCGCTTTTGCTCGTGCGCGAGGGCGATCAATTCTTGTTTTCGCCCGGGCTGATGTAGGCTTCCCGAGGAGGCAGGGGCCCGCGCGGGCCGAGTCATGGACGAAGCCCTCAAGCAGCTACTGACCCTCGGGCGCGGCTCCTTCGAGAAGAAGCAGTACGCCCAGGCCGAGCAGTTCTTGACGAAGGTGGTCGAGCAGAATCCGACCTTCGCCGACGTCTACAACATGCTCGGCATCATCTACCACGACCAGGGCCAGTTCGCCCGGGCGCAGCGGGCCTTTGAGTCCGCGCTGCGGCTCAACCCCGCGTACACCGAGGCCGCGCTCAACCTGGCGGTCATCTACAACGACATGGGGAAGTACGCGGAGGCGAAGGAGGTCTACCAGGCCGCCTTGTCCCGCCAGAAGGGCGCCCCCGGCGAGCTGGACCCCTACGTCATGAAGAAGGTGGCCAACATGTACGCCGACATCGGCGACGTGTTCGCCTCCAGCGGCGTGTGGCAGAAGGCCATTGAAGAGTACCGCCGCGCGCTGGCCCACTTCCCGGAGTTCGTGGACATCCGGCTGAAGCTGGGCAACGCCCTGCGTGACGCTGGCGACAACGCGGCGGCCCTGGCGGAGTACGAACAGGTCATCGCGCAGAATCCGTCGTACATTCCTGGACGGATCAACTATGGAATCGCCCTGTACTCGGCGGGACGCCGTGACGAGGCGGTGAAGGTCTGGGAAGACGTGCTCGTGCGCAGCCCCGGCAACAAGAGCGCGCAGATGTACCTCAACCTGGTGAAGGACCCGGGGAAGGCGGAAGTGACGGGTTGAGCACCATGGCAACTTCCATCATCGAGGTCGCGGCACCGTGAGCACTCCTGGCGGTACGGCGAAGTCCTTTGCCCTCAAGTTCATCTCCGGGAAGTACCAGGGCGGTGAGTTCCCGCTGAAGGCCAACAAGCAGATCGTCGTCGGACGGTCGAGCGAGTTGGACATGGTGCTGGTGGAGGACATGGTCTCGCGCAAGCACGCGAAGATCTTGTTCTCCGACGGAGCCATCACCATCGAGGACCTGGGGTCCACCAACGGCACCTTCGTCAACGGCGAGAAGGTCAAGCAGGCCAAGCTGAAGGAGGGGGACCGCATCCTCATCGGGACCTCCATCCTCAAGCTCGTGCACCAGGGCGCGGAGAGCGCCCCGGTGGACGAGAGCGTCGTGAAGCAGAAGCTGGAGGAGGCCGCCGCCGCCCAGGCCGCGCGGACCACCAAGGCCAGCTCCATGACGGGGAAGATTGAGGAAATCCCCCTCCCGGACCTGCTCCAGCTCTTCCACACGTCCAAGAAGAACGGCGTGCTCGTGGTGAACAACGCCCACGAGGGCCGCATCTATCTGCGCCAGGGCCGCGTGTACTACGCGGTCATCGACGACAACCACAACCTGGGCCCGCAGAAGAGCTTCAACCGCATCGTCACCTGGGAAGAGGGTGACTTCGAGCTGCGCCCCGCGGACACGCAGGAGTTCATGGTGGAGCTGGACTCCTCCACCGAAGCGCTCCTGATGGACGCCCTGCGGCAGCTGGACGAGTTCAAGCGCCTGCAGCCGAACCTGCCGCCCATGGCCACGGCGCTGCGCATCGCGCAGCCGCTGACGGCGCCCTTGAAGGAACTGACGCCGGAGCACCTGGACGTGCTGCAGCTGGTGCACAACCACGGCTCGCTGGGCGGCGTGCTGGACCACTCGGACGGCGACGACGTGCTCACCGCCGAAACGGTGGTGCAGCTCATGAAGCGCGACTACGTGCGCGCGGAGTAGGGCGGGAACACCATGGCGGGCAAGAAGCCGGCGGCGCCGAAGAAGCGCCTCACGGAGATGAGCCACTGCGCGGGCTGCGCGGCGAAGCTCAAGGCGGGGGACCTGGCCACGGTCCTGGGCGGGCTCAAGGGGGCAGGGGCCCACCCCCGGGCCCTGGTGGGCTTCAACACGAACGACGACGCCGCCGTGTACCAGGTGGCGCCGGGCATGGCCGTGGTGGAGACGGTGGACTTCTTTCCGCCGCTCGTGGACGACCCGTTCCAGTTCGGCGCCATCGCCGCGGCCAACGCGCTGTCGGACATCTGGGCCATGGGCGCGAAGCCGCTGTTCGCGCTCAACCTGGTGTGCTTCCCGGACGAGCTGCCGCTCAAGACGCTGCAGAAGATTCTGGCGGGCGGCCAGTCCAAGGCGGACGAGGCGGGCATCCCCATCCTGGGTGGCCACAGCATCCGCGACCCGGAGCCCAAGTTCGGCATGGCCGTCACTGGCGTGGTGCACCCGAAGAAGGTGCTCACCAACGCGGGCGCGAAGCCGGGGGACGTGCTGCTGCTCACCAAGCCCGTGGGCACGGGCATCGCCACCACCGCCATCAAGCGGGGGCTCGCGTCCAAGGCGCTGACGAAGCGCGTGACGGCGCAGATGGCCACGCTCAACAAGGCTGCCGGTGAGGTGTTCGCGTCGGGCGCCTTCAAGGTGAACGCGCTCACGGACGTGACGGGCTTCGGCCTGTTGGGCCACCTGCTGGAGATGATGAACGGCGCGAAGACGCGCGCGGCGGTGGACCTGGAGCGCATCCCGCTCATCGCGGAGGTGCCCGCGCTGGCGGAGGCCGGCGTCATTCCGGGCGGCACGAAGACGAACCTCGCCCACGTGAAGAAGCAGGTGACGTTCCCGGAGGGGCTGCCGGAGCACATCCAGTGGCTGCTCGCCGACGCGCAGACCAACGGCGGCCTCCTGGCCAGCGTTCCCGCGCGCCACGCGCTCAAGGCCCTCCAGGCGCTGGAGAAGGCGGGCGTGGACGCGGCCCTCATCGGTGAAGTGCAGGCGGGCCGCCCCGGCATCGACGTCATCGGCTGAAGCACACTCGCCCGGGAGCGGATTTCGCCTCCGGGCCGGGCCTCCGCTAACATCCCGGCGCGAATGTCGCCGCGCCGCTTCCCCCTCTACCTCCCCCTGCTCGCGTGCCTCCTGCCGGCCCTCGCCGGAGCGGGGGAGCGCGGCGCGCGCATCGTCATCGACCCGGGACATGGCGGAGCGAAGGAGGGCGCGAAGGGGCCCGGGGAGCTCTGGGAGAAGGAGGTCGCGCTCCAGATTGCCCAGCGCCTGCGCGAGAAGCTGGAGGCCGCGGGCAGCGAGGTGTTCCTCACGCGCGAGCGCGACACGCTGATGGCGCTGTCGGAGCGGGTGGAGTTCTCCAACATCCAGCGGCCGGACCTCTTCCTCTCCATCCACGCCAACTCCATGCCCACGAAGCGGCTGCGCGAGCGCACCGAGGGCATCGAGACGTACTTCCTCTCCGCCAACGCCTCCGGTGAGGCGGCGCGCGCGGTGGCGGACCGCGAGAACGCGGAAGCACCCACGGCCCGTGCGGCGCGGGGGCACTCCACGCTGGCCTTCATCCTGGATGACCTGGCGCGCACGGAGGCGCACACGGATGCGTCCCGGCTGGCCTACGCCATCCACCCTCGCCTCATTTCCAAGAGCGGCGCGGCGGACCGGGGCGTGCAGCAGGCGCCCTTCTTCGTGCTCACGGGCGTGGAGGCGCCGGCGGTGCTGATTGAAGTGGGCTTCATCTCCCACCCGCAGGAGGGCGCGCGGCTGGGGAAGGCCGCGTACCAGGAGACGCTGGCGGAGGCCATCGCGGACGGGGTGTTGGCCTTCCTCCGGGAGACGCGCCGGCGGGACTCCTCGCCCTCGCAACCGGTGGCTGGATCCACCGCGCCCTGATAAAGCGTGGGGGCTTCGCCTGTCCCTCCCTGTCAGGAGCCTTCCCTCGTGCGTTCGTTCAACCGTGGTGCGCTGGACCTCCGGCCTGTCACCCTCACGCCCAACGTCAACCGCTACGCGGAGGGCTCCGTCCAGGTGGAGTTCGGCCACACCAAGGTGCTCGTGACCTGCTCGGTGGAGGACCGCGTCCCGCCGCACCTGATGGGCAAGGGCAGCGGCTGGGTGACGGCCGAGTACGGCATGCTCCCGCGCGCCACGCACACCCGCGGCGCGCGCGAGGCCGCCAAGGGCAAGCAGTCCGGCCGCACCATGGAGATCCAGCGGCTCATCGGCCGCGCCCTGCGCGCGTCGGTGGACCTGCAGGCGCTGGGCGTGCGCACGTTCACGCTGGACTGTGACGTCATCCAGGCGGACGGCGGCACGCGCACCGCGTCCATCACCGGCGCGTACGTGGCGCTGGTGCTGGCCATGCGCTCGCTCAACAAGCCGGGCATCCTGAAGGGCCTCACCCCGCTGGCCGCGGTGTCCGTGGGCGTGGTGAACGGCGAGGTGCGCGTGGACCTGGACTACGACGAGGACTCCACCGCGGAGGTGGACCTGAACCTCGTGGCCACGGGCGACGGCCGCATCGTGGAGGTGCAGGGCACCGCCGAGCACAAGCTCTTCGACCGCAAGTCGATGGACGCGATGCTGGACGGGGGCCTGGCCGCCATCCAGCAGCTCGCCGCCGCGCAGGCGAAGGTGTTGGGATGAAGCCGAAGCTGCTCTTCGCCACCGGCAACGCCGGCAAGCTGCGCGAACTGCGCGCGCTCGTGGGCGACGCGGTGGAGGTGGTGTCCCTCAAGGACCTGCCCCCCGTGCCGGAGCCCGTGGAGGACGGCGCCACCTTCGAGGAGAACGCGGTGAAGAAGGCCCGCGCCTACTCGGAGGCCACCGGACTGCCCGCGCTGGCGGACGACTCCGGGCTGTGCGTGGACGCGCTGGACGGGCGGCCCGGCGTGCACTCCGCCCGCTACGCGCCGGGGGACGACAAGGACCGGTACGAGAAGCTCCTCGCCGACCTGGCGGACGTGCCAGAGGAGAAGCGCACCGCGTCATTCCGCTGCGCCCTGGCGCTGGTGACGGGGACGGGGGACGCGCCCCGGGTGGAGGTGGGCCGCTGCGAGGGCGTCATCCTCCGGGCTCCGAAGGGGACGAACGGCTTCGGCTACGACCCGGTGTTCCAGGTGGAGGGGGAGGGCGGGCGCTCCATGGCGGAGCTGGCGCCGGAGGAGAAGTCGCGGGTGTCGCACCGGGCCCGGGCCTTCCAGCTGATGCGGCGCCATTTGTTGGCGCTCTGACCGGCCGGGCGGGCGTCAGGAACAGCAAGCTTGCGCGTCCGTCCGCGTTAGGCGAAGAATGCGGCACTTCTCGGGGCGTAGCGCAGCCTGGTAGCGCACCTGCCTTGGGCGCAGGGGGTCGGAGGTTCGAATCCTCTCGCCCCGATTTGAAGTGCTGTGATGTTTCAGCAGTGAGGACCGGCCAGCTCCAGTAGCTCAGCTGGATAGAGCACCGACCTTCTAAGTCGGGGGTCGCAGGTTCGAGCCCTGCCTGGGGCGCTAATCTGCTGGCCGGTGGTTTTGGGCCTTGAACGGCCCCGGTTTCCACGGTAGGAGACCGCCGCAGCAACGCCGTGCGACGTGCGAAGTGACGGCGAATGTAGCTCAACTGGTTAGAGCGCCGGACTGTGACTCCGGAGGTTGCCGGTTCGATCCCGGTCATTCGCCCTTCTTTGCTTCCCCGCGCCTATAGCTCAACTGGATAGAGCATCGGCCTTCGAAGCCGAGGGTTGGGGGTTCAAGTCCCTCTGGGCGCACTGTCTCAACCCCCTCGAAGCCGCGTCCGATGCCGCCTCCCGGCTCCGCGCTTCGACTTCCCCCCAGTCAAACGCAGCCACCATACTCCGTGTGGTGCTGGAATTGTTCATGGGGAAATAATTCCTTTCATTCGTGTCTTGCTTGTCTAAAAGCCCCCGCGCTTTCCGTGAAGGGGACTATGACAAACAAGACGAACGTGGCGCGTTGGGGCGCCTCGCGAAGTGTGGCGATGTGGATGGCCGTCGTGTCCGGGCTTTCGGCCGGTGCGTGTGGATCCGCGGAGGATGCTCTCGATACCGTCGAGCTGCGCACCCGCAAGGACCACGCCTATGATTGGACCGACGACCGCACGGATGTCTACGCCCATGCGGATCCCGCGTTGGTGGACCTCGCGCTCCACTCAACTCCAACCTACGGGTCCGCGACACCTGCGGCCGTCGCGGCGAGCCAGACGCTGGGGGCCAAGTTCAACCTCTGCCCCACCGAGCGCTTCCTCAACGACCCGACGCTGGGCTCCTGCTCGGGGGTGCTCGTGGATGATGACCTGATCTTGACGGCAGGGCACTGCCTCAACAACGGTTCGGTCGTCGGGAGCAAATGGTCGTTTGGCTATTACAAGACCTCCGCGACGACAGTGGCGACCGTGACCAGCGAGGATATCTTCACGGTCAGCGAGCTCGTTCTGAAGGCAGGGTCCACCGGAGCGAATGACTACGCGTTCCTGCGGCTGGATCGGCCTGCCACACCGCGCTTCACCCCTGCAAGGGTGGCCTTCGGTACCTATCCGCTCTCGTTCGGGGCCCCTGTTGCAACGATTGGATCATCTTCAGGGATGCCATTGAAGATTGATTCGGGGGGGACCGTGCGGTCGACCACAACCAGTGGCTCTTATTATGACGTGAGCCTGGATGTCTTCCGGGGCAACTCGGGAGGCGCGATCTACGCGCGCGGAGGCAATACTGTCGCTGCCCTGGTGACCACCGCGACTGGTGGGGAGTACGTACCGGGTCCCACTGGAACATGCAATGTGGCTGCCCAGTGGACTTTGACCCCGACAGCGCAAGGAACCGTGATCCACCCCATGCTGGATGCCCTCTGTGCCACGCCGGGCTTCACCAGCAGCCGGCTGTGCTTCAACTTCAAGGGCGCGATCGAGGGCATCGACAGCGCGGGCTGGGTGACGGGGTGGATCTTCGACCGCAGGACGCCGGAGGCCCAGGTCACGGTGACCGTGAACCTCGTCCGGACGTCATTCCCTACCATCGGCACGACCTTTACGGTCCAGACCGACCGGCTCCGGCCGGACATCAACCAGCAGTTCGGGCTCACGGGGACCCATGGCTTCCGCTTCCAGATTCCCTCTTCGTACTTCAATGGCTCAGGCTTCGTGGGGGGCACCGTGCCTGATACGTCATTCCCGTATGTCTACAACCTGCCAGGCGGCCCGATGACCTTCTAGGTGCCCTGTCATTGACGGGACCGCCCGTCTGGGCATGAAGACGCCCGCGCCCCTCTTCGGGACGCGGGCGTCGTTGTGCTCAGCGAACGCCGTCTACTGAATCAGCGCCGGCCACCACCGGACGCGGCACGCGGTCGAGTTGATGCTGTGCCTGTTCCCCTCGGAGTCGTAATACCCATCCGTGCGGGACCTGCTGGGGAGTGTCTCGGTCACCGTCCCATCCTTCGCCAGTTTCAGGGGGCCGCAGGCCTGTTCTGGAGCGCCCTGGGAGGGGAGCTGGAACTGCGCGCATGACTGTCCTGACGGTGCGATGAGCTCCACCTCATGCCGGCAGTCCCAGGAACTTCCCCCGCCGCGCGCGTACCGGAGGTAGCCGGTGCCAGCCGGAAGCCGGAGCAGGGGTCGCCCCGCATCCTGAGCAAGCCAGGTGGGAGCAGGACGGCTGGAGCGCTGCAGCGACTTGAATGCCGCCACCCAGCTCTTCACCCCGCTCGCGACCCCCAGGAACAGTCCCTCCTGCGCTCGGGGAACGAGCTCGTAGGTTCCCGCCGGGGCCTGGCCCAGCGCGAGGAAGGGGAGGCCGGGCTGGCCTGCGACGTCCACCCAGACGCCTTCCACCGTGGAGGCTCCGAAGCGGGTGTCGCCCGCGGCCAGCAACAGGGTCTGTCCCTGTGCGTCGACTCCCAGGGCCTTCAGTGGGGCGCTCAAGGACACAGGGACGCTCCAGCGGAGCTCACCGGTCGCGCTGTAGGCCTTGAGGGTGCCATCCGCGAGGAAGGCCCGGAGCCCGCCTGTGGGATCCACCGCGGTCATCACGACCCGCGCTGTTTCGGCGGGGAGCGTGGTGAACTCCAGGGAGGTGGTGTCCAGGTACGTCATCCACGGAAGGCCTCCGTCCGCGGGCGTGCTGAAGCCCAGGACGCCACCGGACTGGGAGGTCGGCGTGAAGGTGGCCCCGCTGCCCGACAGGTCCCAACCATCCCGGGCTCCGACATAGAGGTCCTGTGAGCCGCCGCTCCATCTCAGCGGGAGGACCACGTTGCCTGCCCCGTCCGGCACCGGCTCATCGCACGTGATGGGTGAAGAGTATTGGCCGTACTCCTCCCACATGGTCCCCATGAACCGCCACGCCCCGAGCGCTTCCGGCGTGACCTGGGGTATGGACTCGCACTCCGCGGGGTCGGGGAGGGGATCCGGTTCTTCTTCTGGGGATGTGCCCGGATCCGGATCCTCGACGGGGCCGCCCGTGTCCGGCTCTTCAGGAAGTGTTCCCGGATCCGTTTGCTCCGGCGGCGGAAGCACCTCACCGGAGACCGGCGCTTCGTCCGGGACATCCACGTCCACGACTTGAGGGGCCGGGGCGGGCTCCTCCATTCCGTTCCCTGCGGGCTGCGCTGGCGCGGAGTTTCCGCACCCCGCGCCCACTCCTCCCACGAACAACCCCGCCACGATGAACCGCCATGCCCTGCGCCCGACCATGTCCCCAGCTCCATCCCGGTCAGTGTCCTTGACCGAGAGTGCAGGTGGAGACGCACCACATGGAATGCCAGGGGCCGCACCAACATGACCCGGAACATGTCGAGCGGATGTTGAACGCAGGAAAACAAGACGCCCGCGTCCCCTCTTCGGGAACGCGGGCGCCTTTTCAACTCAGCGAACGGCGTGGGCTTCAGGCCTCCGGGTTCGTCCCGGCGCGGTCCTTGGGGGCCGGCACCTGGCAGCGCAGCTCCGTCTCCGCCTCCAGCGCGGTGAGGTTCTCGCGCATGGCCTTCGCCCACTTGGCCCGGGGCTGCTCCATCAACTTCTCGTGCGCCAGGTCGATGGTCTCGCTCAGCTCGTCGTCGGACAGCTCGGACGTCGTCTTGCCCTTGTGCGGACCGAACGCCACCACCACCGCGCTCGCCCTCGGGCGCTCGGGCGTCTGGGACACGGGCACCGCCGCCACCGTCGTGGCCGGCGCCAGCGGCACGTCCACGTCCAGCCGCGCCTCCTCCTTCTCCGGCGCACGCGCCGCCTTGGCGGCCTCCGCGGAGGAGGGGGCCGGAGCGAGGGTGGGGAAGGACGCCTTCACCGGGCCCGGTTTCGAGCCCAGCACCTCGTAGGAGCCGGAGGCGGGCGCGGGCTCGTCGTGCGCGTCGTACTCCTCCGCCGGCATCTCCTCGCGCACGTACAGTCCTCCGAAGGCCTCCGGGTACGCCTTGCGCAGCGCCGCCACGCGCGCGCACTTCTCGATCATCGTCGTGGGAATCTTGGCCCACAGCGGCGTCTGCTGGACGTAGCCGGAGAAGTCCAGCCAGACGACGACCGGCAGCTTCCCCTCGCGCACCACGCGCGACCAGGCACCCACCAGGGCGCCCTTGCGCTTGGCCGGGTTGAAGCGGTGCACCACCTCGCCCTTGCCCTGGTCCACGACGATTTCGTCCTCGGCGAACACCGCGCTCGCCTGGATGCCCTTGAAGTCCGGGAAGCGCTCCGCCCGGGCGAGCATCCCCGCCTCGGAGGGCTGGAACTCGTACTTCGTCACCCAGTTGGGCCGCTCGCGGTTGCCCACGTTCTGGCGGCGCGCCACGCAGAACGCCTCCTTGAGGAGCGGATCCAACCCGCTGCGCTTGCACTGCTCGATGAAGAGGGCGAACTCGTCCTCGCTGATTCCCCGGGGGCAGATGGTCCGCTTCACCAGGTCCACCCGCTCCCGGTTCCAGGCCGCGCCCTGCGGCGACGTCGTTCCATCCGCCTTCACATTCGCATCCATCACTGTGTCTCCAGCACCGCTCGAAAAGGCGGACGACCCTCGCCCGCCCACATGGTCGCCGCGGGAGCACGGCGCACGACCCGTGGAGCAGGGGCCTGGACGGGACCCTGCTACAGGCCTGCAGCGCGAACCGCGGCGTGGATCAACATGCGAGCCGGGCCGGCCCTTCGCATCGCTTCCCGGTCGCGGGGACGGCCGGCCGCACGCCGGGCATCCGGTTCCGACGCGGAGAATGTGAGGGGGGTGCAAAAACGTTTTGACAGAGCGGGCGGCGCCCGGTATTCACCGCGCCACCTCGGACGTCGCGCAGCCAACGCGGCCGAACGCAAAGCCGGGAGCGTAGCTCAATTGGCAGAGCAATGGACTCTTAATCCATAGGTTGTGGGTTCGATTCCCTCCGCTCTCACTCGCAGGGCCCCTTCTGGAAACGGAAGGGGCCCTGTGTCTTTTC
Source organism: Corallococcus sp. CA049B (assembly GCF_003611685.1). Taxonomy (NCBI): domain Bacteria; kingdom Pseudomonadati; phylum Myxococcota; class Myxococcia; order Myxococcales; family Myxococcaceae; genus Corallococcus; species Corallococcus sp. CA049B. The sequence goes on from NZ_RAWC01000058.1 coordinate 26,359, forward strand.
CGGCACTCCCTGACGGGGAGGTTGCGCACGGGAAAGGCCCTGTCCCCCACGGACGTTTCGCGGTAGGACGGTCGCACGACGCGTCGGGCGGGTGGCGAAACTGGTAGACGCGCCAGACTTAGGATCTGGTACCGCAAGGTGTGAGGGTTCGAGTCCCTCCTCGCCCATTTCGCGTTGACCCGTTCGTGCCTATCCCCTAAAGCCGCACGTCCCACTTTCCGGTTGCCGCCCCGGGACGCGAAGGCCCGTGGAGGCGGCGAGCGAGGCCCGCATGAAGGTCCAGGTCGAAGAGCTCTCTCCCATCGAGAAGAAGCTCTCCATCGAGGTCGACTCCGCCCGCGTCGTTGAGGAGCTCAACCGCGCGTACACCGCGCTCAGCGGCCAGGTGAAGATGCCCGGCTTCCGTCAGGGCAAGGTCCCCCGCCGCATCCTCGAGCAGAAGTACCGCGAGCAGGTGGAGGACGACGTCATCCAGCGCGTCGTGCAGCGCGCCTACCTGGACGCCGTGCGCGAGCACAAGGTGGAGGCCGTCGCCTCTCCCCAGGTCACCAACTCCGGCCTCAAGCCCGGCGCCCCCTTCAACTTCGAGGCGCGCGTCGAGGTGAAGCCGAAGGTGGAGGCCAAGGACTTCGAGGGCCTGGCGCTCACGAAGGTGGACACCGCCGTCGCGGACGACGCGGTGAACCAGCAGATCGAGAACATGCGCCAGAACCTGGGCCGCATCGAGCCCGTCACCGACCGCGACACCGCGGCCCAGGGCGACCAGGTCACCATCGACTTCGAGGCGAAGGTGGACGGCAATGCGTTCCCCGGCAGCAAGGCGGACGGCATTGGCGTGCGCGTGGAGGACGGCGACCTCATCCAGGGCAACATCCCGCAGCTGGCGGGCGTGAAGGTCGGCGAGTCCAAGGACGTGGAGTACACCTTCTCCCAGGACTACCAGGCCGAGGAGGTCCGCGGGAAGACGGCCGTCTTCCACATCACCGTCAAGGAGCTGAAGAAGGCGGTGGTGCCGGAGCTCAACGACGACTTCGCCAAGCAGACGGGCGTCGCGCAGACGGTGGACGAGCTGCGCGCCAAGGTCCGCTCGGACCTGGAGAAGGCCAAGAAGAACCAGGCCACCGTGGACGAGCGCGACGGGCTCATCAAGGCGCTCCTGGAGAAGAACCCGTTCGACGTGCCCCGCGCCATGGTGGAGCGCGCCATCGACTCCATGATGGAGGGCGCCTTCCGCCAGATGCAGCGCCAGGGCATCGACCCGCGCCAACTGGGCCTGGACTTCAACCGCCTGCGCGACGAGATGCGGGAGAAGGCCACCCTGGAGGTGAAGGGCACGCTGCTCTTCGAGGCCATTGCCCAGCAGCAGAACATCCAGGCGTCCGACGAGGACGTGGAGAAGCGCATCGAGGACCTGGCCATCGAGGCCAACCAGCCGGTCGCCCAGGTGAAGAAGTACTTCAAGGGCCCGGACGAGCGCCTTGGGTTGTCTCTGCGACTCCGCGAGGAAAAGACGATTGAATTCCTCAAGGGCCGGGCGAAGTATTCTTGAGGTCTTTTCCTCAAGCCTTCTGAGTTCCTTCTAGAGGTCCATCCGACATGCCCTTCATGCCCGTCCCCTACGTCATCGAGCAGACCCACCGGGGTGAGCGCTCGTACGACATCTACAGCCGGCTCCTGAAGGACCGCATCGTCATGCTGGGAACGGAGATCGACGATGACGTGGCCAACGCCATCGTCGCCCAGCTCCTGTTCCTGGAGTCCGAAGACCCGGACAAGGACATCAACCTCTACATCAACTCGCCCGGTGGCTCGGTGACGGCCGGTTTGGCCATCTACGACACGATGCAGTACGTCAAGGCGCCCGTCTCCACCATCTGCGTGGGGCAGGCGGCCTCCATGGGCGCCGTGCTGCTGCTCGCCGGCGCGAAGGGCAAGCGCTACTCGCTGCCCTCCAGCCGCATCATGATCCACCAGCCGTTGGGCGGCGCGCGCGGCCAGGCGACGGACATCGAAATCCAGGCCCGTGAAATCCTTCGCATGAAGGCCAAGCTCAACGAGCTCATCGTCAAGCACACCGGCCAGACGATCGAGCGCGTGGAGAAGGACACGGACCGCGACTACTTCATGGGCGCCTCGGAGGCGAAGGCGTACGGCATCATCGACTCCATCCAGGACCCGCGGAAGGTCGTGGGTGTGAAGCCGGAAGAGAAGAAGTAGACACCGCGATACGCGTGGCGGCCGGGGTGTCAATCACCCGGTCGGCGGCCGGGGGTGCTGGGAATCTTCTCCCGCGCCTCCGGCCTTCGCGTTTCTCCCCTCACCGGCATTTTCCCCTTGTTAAGTACCCGGAAGGTGCGTGGACGTTCCGGATGGGGGCTGACTAGATTGGGCAGGGGCAGGGGACCGGTGCGAAGCGGGTTGGGGCCTTTCAGGCGCAGCGAGGGATTTCATGGCGGGTAAGAACGTGGAGAAGCGAGACAACCAGACCCTCTGCTGCTCCTTCTGCGGCAAATCGCAGAAGGAGGTGAAGAAGCTCATCGCGGGCCCGACGGTCTACATCTGCGACGAGTGCATCGGGCTGTGCAACGACATCATCGCGGAGGAGATCGACCGCGAGGAGACCAAGGACACCAAGCTGCGCATCCCCCGGCCCTCTGAAATCAAGGCCGTGCTGGACGAGTACGTGGTGGGCCAGGAGCGCGCGAAGAAGACGCTCTCCGTGGCGGTGCACAACCACTACAAGCGCATCGAGTCCAAGGTCGCCATGGACGACGTGGAGCTGCAGAAGAGCAACATCCTGCTGCTCGGCCCCACGGGCTCCGGCAAGACGCTGCTCGCGCAGACCCTGGCGCGCATCCTCAACGTCCCCTTCACCATCGCGGACGCCACGTGCCTCACGGAGGCCGGCTACGTCGGTGAGGACGTGGAGAACATCATCGTCAACCTGCTCCAGGCCGCGGACCACGACATCGAGCGCGCGCAGCGGGGCATCGTCTACATCGACGAAATCGACAAGATCGCCCGCAAGTCGGAGAACCCCTCCATCACCCGCGACGTGAGCGGCGAGGGCGTGCAGCAGGCGCTCCTCAAAATCATCGAAGGCACGGTGGCCAACGTCCCGCCCAAGGGTGGCCGCAAGCACCCGCAGCAGGAGTTCCTGCAGGTGGACACCACCAACATCCTCTTCATCTGCGGCGGCGCGTTCGGCGGCCTGGAGCAGGTGATTGAGCGGCGCCTGGGCGGCCGCAGCCTGGGCTTCGGCGCGGAGATCCAGTCGCGCAAGCAGCGCAACCTGAGTGAGCTGCTCAAGCACGTGGAGCCGGAGGACCTGCTCAAGTTCGGCATGATTCCGGAGTTCATCGGCCGCCTGCCCATCATCACCGCGCTGGAGGAGCTGGACGAAGGCGCGCTCGTGAACATCCTGGGCGAGCCCAAGAACGCGCTCACCAAGCAGTACCGCAAGCTCTTCGAACTGGACGGCGTGTCGCTGAAGTTCACCGACGGGGCCCTGAAGGCCATCGCGTCGGAGGCCATCCGCCGCAAGGCGGGCGCTCGCGGCCTGCGCTCCATCCTGGAGACGGCCATGCTGGACGTGATGTACGAAATCCCGTCCCGCAAGACGGCCCGCGAGGTGCTCATCTCCGAGGAGGTCATCCTCAAGAAGAGCGAGCCCGTCGTCCTGCACTCGCAGGACAACAAGGAGACTCCGGAGCCGAAGAAGGAATCGGCTTGAGCGAACTCATCCTCTAGGGGCTCGCAAGGGCCTGACGGGGATGACGGGGCGCGTCACGGTCATTGGACCGGGGCGCGCCCTTCGTCTTTCCAAAGGGGCCTTGCGGGCGTGGGGGCGGGCCCCACTTTTTGCGGGCCGGGGCCGGGGGCTTCTTGTATCTGCTGTTACCCATGAGAAAGCTCCTCATGCCTGCCCTGTTGTCGCTCGTGGCCTGCACCTCCGCGAAGGAAGCCACGCGTGATGAAGCCCCCGCCGCGTCCCAAGCGACGCAGAGCGCTCCGGCCCAGGAGGGCCCCTCCCGCATGGCCTACCCGGCGACCCGTTCCGACGCGGTGGTGGACACGCTGCACGGACAGCAGGTGGCGGATCCGTACCGCTGGCTGGAGGACGAGAAGGCCCCGGAGGTCCAGGCCTGGATGAAGTCGCAGGACGGCTTCACCCGCGACGCGCTGGCGAAGATGCCGGGCCGCGACGCGCTGGCGAAGCGCTTCACGGAGCTGTTCTACGTGGACTCGGTGACGGCGCCCTTCCGCCGGGGCAACCGCTTCTTCTTCATGCGGACCCACAAGGACAAGGAGAAGGCCATCGTCTACTGGAAGGACGGCGAGTCCGGACAGGAGAAGGTGCTGCTGGACCCCAACGTCATGAGCAAGGACGGCCCGGTGTCCCTGGGCCGCTGGGTGCCGTCGTGGGACGGCAAGCGCGTGGCCTTCCCGGTGCGCCCCAACGCCGCGGACGAGGCCACCCTGCACGTCATCGACGTGGACACCGGTGAGTGGTCCAAGGTGGACGTGATTGAGGGCGCGAAGTACGCCAACACCCACTGGATGCCGGACGGCAAGGGCTTCTACTACGAGTGGCTGCCCACGGACCCCTCCATCCCGGTGGACGCGCGCCCGGGCTACACCACGCTCAAGTTCCACAAGCTGGGCGAGGATCCGAAGAAGGACGTCGTGGTGCACGAGCGCACCGGCGACCCGACGACGTTCCTCCAGGGCGACCTGTCGCGTGACGGCAAGTACCTCTTCGCGTCCATCCTGCGCGGCTGGAGCGAGAACGACGTCTACTGGAAGCACCCGGCGGAGAAGGACTGGCGGCTGCTCGTGAAGGGCAAGGGCGCCAAGTACAGCGTCATCGCCTGGAAGGACCGCTTCTACGTCGTCACCGACGAGGGCGCCCCGCGCCAGCGCGTCTTCGCCGTGGACCCCAAGAAGTCCGAGCGCGCGAACTGGAAGGAGCTGGTGCCGGAGGACCCCAAGGCCACGCTGGAGAGCGTGTCGCTGGTGGGCGGCCACCTGGCGCTGGAGTACCTCAAGGACGTGACGACGGAGCTGCGCATCACCACGCTGGAGGGCAAGCCGGTGCGCACCGTGCAGCTGCCGGGTGTGGGCGCCGCCAGCAACCTGATGGGCCTGGAGGACCAGGACGACGCCTACTTCTCCTACAGCTCCTTCACCACGCCCCGGCAGGTCTACCGGACGTCCGTGAAGAGCGGGAAGGTGGACCTGTGGGCGAAGGTGGAGGTGCCCATGGACCCGGACGCGTACACCACGGAGCAGGTCTTCTTCACGTCGAAGGACGGCACGAAGGTGCCCATGTTCCTCGTCTACAAGAAGGGCCTGAAGAAGGACGGCACCGCCCCCACGCTGCTGTACGGGTACGGCGGCTTCCTGGTCAGCATGCAGCCGGGCTTCCGCGCGAGCATCCTGCCGTGGCTGGACGCGGGCGGCGTCTACGCGGTGGCCAACCTGCGCGGCGGCGGGGAGTACGGCACCGCGTGGCACGAGGCGGGCCGGGGCGCGAACAAGCAGAACGTCTTCGACGACTTCGCGGGCGCGGCCGAGTACCTGGCGAAGGAGAAGTACACGCAGGCGAAGAAGCTGGCCATCTACGGCGGCAGCAACGGCGGCCTGCTGGTGGGCGCGGCCATGACGCAGCGCCCTGAGTTGTACGGCGCGGTGGTGTGCGGCGTGCCGCTGCTGGACATGGTGCGCTTCCACCTGTTCGGCAGCGGGCGGACCTGGGTGCCGGAGTACGGGTCGGCGGACGACGCCGGGCAGTTCAAGACCCTGTACGCCTATTCGCCCTACCACCACGTGCGTCAGGACGTGCAGTACCCGCCCCTCTTGATGATGAGCTCGGACCACGACGACCGGGTGGACCCCATGCACGCGCGCAAGTTCGTGGCGGCGGTGCAGAACGCGAAGGGCAATCCGGCGCCCACCCTGCTACGCATTGAGGCGAACGCGGGCCATGGCGGGGCGGACCAGGTGGCCAAGGCCATCGAGTCCAGCGTGGACATGTATGCCTTCCTCTTCCAGGCCCTGGGCGTCGCATGGCCGGATGCCGGGCTGGCGGCCGAGAGCCGCTAGAATCGGGGCAGGACACACTCCTGCCTCCCGGTGTTCCCTTGAAGGCAGGGTGCGGACCCCCAATCTTGAGCGGGGAACGGGTCCTGCGACCGGCGTGTTATAGAGCAGCGTTTCACCCTGCATGCGCGCTTGGGCGGCATGTGGGCAACTCTTGAAGGGCCTGCCTGTACGGCAGGCCAGCGGGTGGCGGATACATGTTCTTCGGACGTGACGACAAGAAGGAAGCCCAGAAGCGGGGCCTCACCATCCCGCTCTTGCCCCTTCGGGACATCATCGTGTTCCCGCACATGGTCGTTCCGCTGTTCGTCGGCCGGGAGAAGTCCATCGCGGCGTTGAAGGACGCGATGGCCCACAAGGGGCCGGATGACAAGGCGGTCATCCTGCTGGCCGCCCAGAAGAAGGCCAAGACGAACGACCCCTCGCCCGACGACATCTTCCACTTCGGCACCATTGGCCACCTCATCCAGCTCCTTCCGCTGCCCGACGGCACGATGAAGGTCCTGGTGGAGGGCGTGCGCCGCGCCAAGGTGAAGAAGTTCCACCCGAACGACGCCTTCTTCATGGTCGAGGTGGACGAGGTCGAGGAGACGCTGGAGAAGAGCGTGGAGCTGGAGGCGCTGGTTCGCTCCGTCCACTCCGTCTTCGAAGCCTTCGTGAAGCTCAACAAGCGCATCCCGCCGGAGATGCTGATGCAGGTCGCCAGCATTGACGACCCTGCGCGCCTGGCGGACACCATCGTCGCGCACCTGTCGTTGAAGCTGAACGACAAGCAGGCGCTGCTCGAGACGGAGTCCCCGGCCAAGCGCCTGGAGAAGCTCTACGAGCTGATGCAGGGCGAGATCGAAATCCTCCAGGTGGAGAAGAAGATCCGCACGCGCGTCAAGAAGCAGATGGAGAAGACCCAGAAGGAGTACTACCTGAATGAGCAGATGCAGGCCATTCAGAAGGAACTGGGTGAGCGCGACGAGTTCAAGAACGAGATCCAGGAGATTGAAGAGAAGCTGAAGAACAAGCGGATGAGCAAGGAGGCCACGCTCAAGGTCAAGAAGGAGCTGAAGAAGCTCCGGATGATGAGCCCGATGAGCGCCGAGGCCACGGTCGTCCGCAACTACATCGACTGGATCATCAGCCTGCCCTGGTACGACGAGACCCAGGACCGGCTGGACGTCACCGAAGCGGAGCGGGTGCTCAACGAGGACCACTACGGCTTGAAGAAGCCGAAGGAGCGCATCCTCGAGTACCTGGCCGTGCAGCAGCTGGTGAAGAAGCTCAAAGGGCCCGTGCTGTGCTTCGTCGGCCCCCCGGGCGTGGGCAAGACGTCGCTGGCGCGCAGCATCGCTCGGGCCACGGGCCGCAAGTTCGTGCGCCTGTCGCTGGGTGGTGTGCGTGACGAGGCGGAGATCCGCGGCCACCGCCGCACGTACATCGGCGCGATGCCGGGCAAGCTCATCCAGTCCCTGAAGAAGGCGGGCAGCAACAACCCCGTGTTCCTCCTGGACGAGATCGACAAGATGTCCACGGACTTCCGTGGTGACCCGAGCGCGGCGCTGCTGGAGGTGCTGGACCCGGAGCAGAACCACAACTTCAACGACCACTACCTGGACCTGGACTACGACCTGTCCAAGGTGATGTTCATCTGCACCGCGAACACGATGCACAACATCCCCGGTCCGCTGCAGGACCGCATGGAGGTGATCCGCATCGCGGGGTACACCGAGCCGGAGAAGCTCTCCATCGCGCGGCGCTACCTGATTCCGAAGGAGCAGGAGGCCAACGGCCTCGCGGACCTGAAGATCGACATCACCAACGACGCGCTGAAGACCATCGTGCACCGGTACACGCGCGAGTCGGGCGTGCGCTCGCTGGAGCGTGAGATTGGCGGCGTGTTCCGGAAGATCGCCCGCGACGTGCTGAAGAACGGCAAGCGGGACCTCATCGAGGTGGACCGCAAGCAGGCGATGAAGTTCCTGGGCACGCCCCGCTTCCGCTACGGCGTGGCGGAGCGCGAGGACCAGGTGGGCATCGTCACGGGCCTCGCGTGGACGGAGCTGGGCGGTGAGATCCTCACCACGGAGGCCACGTCCATGCCGGGCAAGGGCAAGCTCATCATCACCGGCAAGCTGGGCGAGGTGATGCAGGAGTCCGCCCAGGCGGCCATGTCCTACGTGCGCAGCCGCGCGGAGCGCTTCGGCATCGACCGCAAGGTGTTCGAGAACTACGACATCCACGTCCACCTGCCGGAGGGCGCGATTCCCAAGGACGGTCCGTCCGCGGGCGTCACCATGGCCACGGCGCTGGTGAGCGCGCTGACGCGCGTGCCGGTCCGCAGGGACGTGGCGATGACGGGTGAAATCACGCTGCGTGGCCGTGTGCTGCCCATTGGCGGTCTGAAGGAGAAGACGCTGGCGGCGCACCGCGCGGGCATCAAGACGGTCCTGATTCCGAAGGCGAACAAGAAGGACCTGAAGGACATCCCGCTGAAGATCCGCAAGGCGCTGCGCATCGTCCCGGTGGAGTTCGTGGACGATGTGCTGCGTGAGGCGCTGCTCCTGGAGAAGCCGGAGGAGTTCGGCCGCAAGGGAGCGGGGGACAACCTGAAGACGGGGCTGTCCGTGACGGAGTCGGTGTCCACGCCTTCGCAGGCCTGAAACCCGCTTGAGTCCTGGCCCTCTTGAAGGGGCCGGGCAGTGACGAAGCCAGGATGCCGGCCGACCAGGGGTCGCCGGTCTCCTGGCTTCTCTCTTTTTTACGAGCCGGTCGGGGTACAACGCGGGGAGTGGCTCCGCGCGCGCGAATCCTGTCCTACTCCCTGGTGCTGGTGATGGCTGCGGCCTGCGGGCCGTGCGGCTTCCAGCCGGAGCCGGGCGTGAAGGTGGTGGTGCCGGCGATGCCCACCACGCTGGACTGGAGCCACTCGGATCCGCAGAGCTGGGTGAACTACCCGGTGATGCTGGCCACGCAGAAGGGGCTCACCACGTTGGGGGCGGACCACTCGGTCCAGCCGGGCCTGGCGGCGCGGTGGGAGCGTGAAGCGGACGCGGCTGGCCATGAGGTCTACACGTTCCACCTGCGCGAGGACGTGACGTGGTCGGACGGCTCGCCCGTCACGGCGCGCGACTTCGTCTTCGGGTGGCACCGGGCGCTGCTGGGCCGCGAGCGCGGCGAGATGGCGGACCTCCAGGGCGCGGAGGAGGTGCTCGCATTGCAGGAGCGCGGGGCGCCGGAGGCGGACGTGAAGGCCGCGCTTGCTCGCGTGGGTGTGGAGGCGGTGGATGCCCGGACGCTGCGGGTGACGCTGGCGCGGCCCCGGAGCTACTTCCTGGCGCGGCTCGCGAACGTGTACCTGTTCTTTCCCGCGCCTTCGGCGGACCTGGAGGGCAAGTCGGACGAGGCGGTGCGCGACTACTTCGACCGGCCTCGCGACGGGCGACCGCTGGCGGTGGGGCCTTATCGCGTCGAGCGCTGGGACCGCGCGGGCGAGCGCGTGCGGCTGGTCTACAACCCTCGCAGTGCGTTCCTCCCGCCGATGGGGCCCGGTGAGACGCCGGCGCCGGTGCTGACGCTGATGAAGTCGGAGATCGGCCCTGCGCTGTACGAGCGGGGCCGGGTGGACTTCGTGTTCGTGGACAGCGCGGCGGCGCTGCGCGGGATGAAGGCGGCGGACCTGAAGCGGGAGCCGCTGTTGTCCACGTACTTCCTGGGCTTCAACACGGAGCGTCCGCCGTTGGACCGGCCGGAGGTGCGCCGGGCGCTGGCGCGGGCGTTGGACCGGGAGGCGCTGCTCGCGGGGCTCTTGCCGGCCGCTCGCGCGACGAACGTGTTGCTGCCTCCGGAGCTGCCGGATGCTGCGACGCCGGAGCAGGCGGCTTTGCTGCCTCGCTATGAGCCGGAGCGGGCGAAGGCGGAGCTGGCGGGAGTGAAGGGGTTGGACCGGCCGCTGCGGCTGGTGGTGAAGGCGGGGGATTCGTTCGTGCCGGAGGAGGCGCTGGCGGAGCGCATCGCGGCGCAGCTCGCGAAGGTGGGCGTGCGGGTGGTGGTGGATTCGCGGTCGGACTTCTCCGCGGAGGTGGCTCGCAGGACGCCGCAGGGGCCGCGCGCGTATGACCTGTTCCTGCGGCGGTTGGGCGCGGACTACGCGCACCCGAACACGTTCTTCACGCTGTTCGAGCGGCAGGGCAACCACCAGACCGGATGGGAGACGCAGGGCGGCGGCGAGCCGATGCGCCGCTTCGAGCAGCTGCTGGAGGAGGCGGACGGCGACCCGGATCCGGCGCATGCGCGCGAGCTGTACGCGAAGGCCCAGGAGGTGCTGGTGGGGGAGGAGGCCGTCATCGCGCCGCTGTACCACCCGGACCGCTACTTCCGGGCGCGGGCGCGGCTGCACGGCCTGGACGTGGATCCGTTCAACTTCCTCGCGCTGCGCGCGCTGCGGCTGGGCCCGGATGAAACGCCCTCGGCCCGCGCGGAAGGGCAGGGGCCCTAGCGCATGCGCATGGACTCCGTGATGCGAGGTGTGGCGCCTCCGCGTGAGTGGCTGTCACGAGGCGAGAGGCCGCGTGCTTCAGCAAGGCAGGAGCCGTAGCGCATGCGCCTCATCGCGACGCGCCTCGTGCGCCAGCTCGTGCTCGTGCCGGTGGTGGCGGTGGCCTCGTACTTCCTCATGGCCGCATTGCCGCTCACCACGGAGAGCGACAACAAGCGGCAGGTGTCTCCGGAGCTGGCGGCTTCGTATCAACGCGACCTGGGCATCGGTGAACCGCTCGGGTTCCTGCGGCCCTGGGAGAAGCTCTTCGCCGGGGAACGTCTGGGCACCAGCGCTCAGGGCATCACCGGCGATGAGCTGCTCCAGAAACTCTCTGGCAGCGTGGGCGTGGGCCTGGTCGCGCTTCCCCTCGCGCTCGCCTGGGCGGTGGGCTTCGCGCTCCTGCGCACCCGGTGGCGGCGGGGACGCTTCGCCGTGCTCGGGGACGTGCTCCCCGCCATCGCGTTCGGGACGCCCGTGTTCATCCCCGCGCTGCTGCTGGCGCCCGCAGTGGTGGAGCGCGGACACCTGCTGCCGGAGCTGTGCGCCGCGGTCGTCATCGCCATCTGGCCCGGGACCTTCCTGGGCACGCTCGTGGGCGACGCGCTGGAGACAGAGCTGTCCCGTGACTACGTGCGCACCGCGCTCAGCAAGGGCCTGGACCCCGGCACCGTGCTGCGCCGCCATGTCCTCCCCAATGTGTGGCCCGCGCTCCTGGACGCCGTGACGCCCGTCGCCACCGCGCTGCTCGCGGGCTCGTTCGCCGCGGAGCGCGTCTTCGGCCTGCCGTACTTCGGTCAGCTCTACGTGCTCGCCGTCCTCAACAAGCAGGTCGCCGTCGTCGTCGTGTCCACCACCACCTTCGCCACCGTGCTCGTCGTCGTGAGCCTCACCGTGGAGCTCTTGCGCATGCTCGTGGATCCACGCGCCCGGGAGGCCCGCGCTTGAGCCGCATCCCCCTGCGCGCCTGGGTGGGGCTGGTGCTCCTCGTGGGCCTGGGCGCCTTGAGCCTCGTGGCTGGCCGCCTGTTTCCCGAGGCCCTCACGAACACCTGTCCGCTCGGCTGGGACCTGAACCGCCCGGACCGCAGCGTGTGCGAGCTGGCCTTCGGCGGCCTGTGGGTGTCGCTGGCAATCGGGCTCGCGGCCGGCGCGCTGTCCACCGTGCTGGGGCTGGCCGTCGCGGCGCTCGCGCGGCTGTCCGGCGGGGTGACGGAGCAGGTGCTCCTGCGTGCGGTGGATGCCGTGTTCGCCCTGCCGGATGTCCTCGTGGTGATGGTGCTCCAGCTCGCGGGTCAGTCCCTCATGGACGCGGGCATGGGCGGGGGCCTGGGGCCCTTTGGCTTGATGGTGACGTCCCTGGCCCTGGTGGGCTGGGCCGGTCCCGCGCGCATGTTCCGCGACCGCCTGGCCACGCTGGAGGGCCAGGAGTACGTGGCCGCCGCTCGGGCCCTGGGCGGCGGGGGGGTGCACATCCTTCGCGTGCACCTGTGGCCGCCGTTGCGCCCCTTCGTGCTGGCCGTGTTCCTGAGCCGCCTGCCGAGCGCCATCCTCACCGAGTCCACGGTGAGCTTCTTCGGCATCGCCCGCATGGAGCCCATGTCCCTGGGCCGCTACCTGGGCACGTCCTACGCCGCGCTCATCTACGAGGGCGGTGGCCGCGTGGTGATTCCCGCCTGGGGACTGCTCGTCCTGCTGGTGCTTGGCGCCTCGCTCGCTTCCCAGGCGTTGGGGGGAGGTACCCGTCGCGAAGTGTGAGGAATGCCGCACATTGAGGCAACGGTTTCACACGGACGGAAACCCTTTGCCCTCAGGTGAACATCATGTCCCTCCCGACGGAAGAAATCCCCCTCTCGCCTGCCCGTGATGAGCGTCCGCGTGACGACGGTCTGCGCAAGGAGACCGTCCGGGGTTCGGTGCTGGTGGTCGAGGACGACGCCGCGCACCGCGAGCTCCTGGTGGAGCTGGTGAGCACCTGGGGCTACGACGCCATGCCCGTGGGCAGCGCCGAGGAGGCCGAGTTCGCCGTGCGCAACAAGCGCATGGACGCCGCCATCGTGGACGTGTTCCTGCCCGGCCGCAGCGGCACCACGCTCATGTCCAAGCTGCGCGAGAAGTTCCCGCAGGCCGTGCTCATCGGCGTGAGCGCCATGAGCGACGCGGCCACCGCTCGCAAGTGCAAGGGCCTGGGCGCGGACCTCTTCATCGGCAAGCCGTTGGATCCGGAGAAGCTGGCCAAGGCGCTGAAGTCCAAGCACCAGAGCTGGCACTGAGCGCAGCAGGGGAGCGGGTTCCGGTTGCACACCCCCGCCGGACGGCCGATGCTCCCTGGCGTGAAGAACCTCGCCTCCGGCTTCCTGCTGGCCATGCCCCAGCTTGGAGACCCGAACTTCTACCGGTCGGTCATCCTGATGATCGAACACGGGGAGACGGGCTCCATGGGGCTCGTCGTGAACCGGGGAGCGCCCCTGACGCTCGGTGAGCTGGCGCGCGGTCAGTCGATGGACATCTCGACGGACCGCGTGTCGCAGCCGGTGTTCGTGGGCGGCCCGGTGGAGCCCCAGCGGGGCTTCGTCCTGCACGATGATGACTCCGTCGCGGAGAAGCACTCCGTCCTGCCCGGCCTCTACCTGAGCGTCACGCTGGACGCGCTGGGCCCGCTGCTGCAGCGGACGAGCCCGCGCGTGCGCTTCTGCCTGGGGTACGCGGGCTGGGGCCCCAAGCAGCTGGAGAATGAGATCGCCGCGGGCTCGTGGCTGTACGCCGACGCCACCGCGGACGCGGTGCTGGGCCAGGACCCGGCGAAGTTGTGGGATGCCACCCTGCGCGGCCTGGGCGTGGACCCGGCCATGCTGGTGATGGGAAAGGGGATGAACTGATGCTCGACGCAGAGACGCTTCGCCGTTACCTCCTGGACGCCCTGCCGGGCTCGGAGGTGGAGTTGAACGACACCACGGGGACGGGAGACCACTTCGAGGCGCGCGTCATCTCCCCCGCCTTCACCGGCAAGACGATGGTGGAGCAGCACCAGCTGGTGTACGCGCCGCTGCAGCAGTGGCTGAAGTCCGGCGAGCTGCACGCGCTGGCGCTCAAGACCTATTCGCCCGAGCAGTGGAAGAAGCTCGGGCCCCGCTGAAGAAGGAGCAACGATTCATGGATCCGACCCTCAAGGCCCAGTTCGACGAGACGGTGAAGTCGCACCCCATCGTCCTCTTCATGAAGGGCAACGCCCTGTTCCCCCAGTGCGGCTTCTCCGCGCGCGCGCTCCAGCTGCTCCAGCCGCTGGGCCCGGTGCACACGGTGGACGTGCTGGCGGACCCCACCGTGCGCCAGGGCATCAAGGACTACTCCAACTGGCCCACCATTCCGCAGGTCTACATCCACGGGAAGTTCGTGGGTGGGTCGGACATCCTGATGGAGCTGGCCGAGCGCGGCGAGCTGCAGGACCTGGTCGCGGCCGGCGGCAAGTAGGCGCTTCAAGAGGGAGCGGGGCCGGGGGGAAGACCCGGGCCCCGTCCCCCGCGTAGACTGGGCGGCGGTCGCCAAGAGGGGTTGAAAGCCGCCGTGCTCACCGTCACACCGCCTGAGTCGAAGCCGCAGGACGCGTCCAACGAAGTGCCCGGAGTGCCGGTCGAGGGTGGCCCCCTTCCTCCCGGCGCGAACGTCGCGGTCGCCACGCCCGGCGCCGCGGTCGCGGATCCGGACGACCTCGTCAGCACGGAGAAGACGCCCAAGCTGGTGGACCGCGTGCAGGCCTTCCGCGCGAAGTACGAGAAGCAGGAGATGGCCCTCTTCTTCTTCGCGGGCTTTCTCTACGACGTCCTCACGCTGAGCCCCGTCGACGACGCGCTCACGGAGGTGCAGAACTTCGTCTACCTGGCCATCCTCGCGGGCCTGCTGGTGCTGGAGCAGCGCTACCCCGAAGGCGTGGAGCCGCCGAAGCTGCTGGCGAAGGTGTGGCGTTTCCGCGAGGACGCGCTGCACTTCTTCATGGGCAGCCTGCTCAGCGCGTTCACGCTGTTCCTCTTCAAGAGCTCGTCGGGCTTCACGCCGCTGCTGTTCATGGCGGGCATGTTCGGGCTGCTGGTGGCCAACGAGCTGCCGCGCTTCCGGCAATTGGGCCCCGTCATCCGCGTGGCCGTCTTCAGCCTGTGCGTGACGCTGTACTTCGCGTCGCTGCTGCCGGTGCTCTTTGGCCGGGTGGGGTGGTGGATCTTCACGCTCTCCGTCGTGCTGGGCTGCGGGAGCGTGTATGGGCTCTTGCGCGTGCTCAAGCGGTGGCGGCCGGATGAGAAGGCGCTGCTGCGCACGGTGGCGATTCCCGGCTTCGGCGCGCAGGCGGTGCTGCTCGGGTGCTACTTCCTGGGCGTGATTCCGCCGGTGCCCCTGGCGGTGCAGTACAGCGGCATCTACCACGCGGTGGAGAAGGTCCCCCAGAGCGTCTATGGCACCACGGGCGTGTATCGCCTGACGTCGGACGCGCAGCCCTGGTGGAAGGTCTGGACGGCGTTCCACCGCGGTGACCAGGAGTTCACGGTGCGCAACGGCGAGCAGCCCGTGTACTTCTTCCGCATCTTCGCGCCCAAGGGCTTCGAGAGCTACCACGTGGTCGTGCGCTGGTTCCAAGACCACCCGGAGAAGGGCTGGACGGCGCTGGGCAAGGGCTATCGTGCCTCGGTGAGCAGCAATGGCTCGGAGGGCGGCTTCCGCTACTACGCGCGGCCGGGCATCCCGCTCAAGCCGGGCGACTGGCGCGTCGTGGTGGAGACGGAGGCCGGGCACGAAATCAACCGCCTGAACTTCACCGTCATCGACGGCACGGGCACCGAGAAGCCCGAGGCGAAGGTGGACGTGTCCGTGCTCAAGACCACCAAGCCGCTGCCGCTGGAGGTCTGGGAGAAGGACCATCCCCCGAAGGCCACGGCCCCCGCGGCTACGGCGCCGGCGCCTTGAGCAGCGTCACCTGACCCAGCAGCACCGGCACTGCCGTCTCCACGCGCAGGATGCGGGGGCCCAGCGAGAAGGGCAGGAAGCCGTGGGCTTCCAGCAGCTCCGCCTCGAAGGGCACCCAGCCGCCGTCCGGGCCGATGGCGAGCACCACCCGCGTGGCGCGCGTGATGTCCCGGGCCTGGAGGGAGAGGC